>NZ_JBXWSG010000007.1:0-78097 GCF_059613305.1 Ruegeria sp. BHSB056
AAGCGGGCAGCTTTCTGGTGCGCGAAGGCGCGTCGATGGCGCAGATTATCGAAGAGATCACCAGCAGCGGCGCCAGCACCTGTGGGTCAGAAATCGAATACCGTATCGGTGTAACGCGCACCCAAACCCGCGTGCGAGAACTGGATCCAGCAACATTGGATTTTGTCGAGATTGCTTCATTTGATGCGGCAGAGGAAGAAACGCCTGATGCCTATACCGAGAAGCGCAACGAAGCTGACACGCGCTATCGCGTGTCACTGGCCGAAGGTGTGACCTCGTGGCAGGTGGTCGAGGCCCTTAAATTATTCGAAGCGCTGTCAGGTGAGGTGACCGAGATCCCGGCTGAGGGCATGTTGGCCCCGGACAGTTACGATGTTGTGGCCGGACAGGACCGCAATGCGATTTTGCAGGCCATGCAGGACAAACAGCAGCTGCGGATCAACGCGGTTTGGGAAAGCCGCCAAGGCGGGTTGCCGCTGGACAATCCGGAAGAGATGCTGATCCTTGCGTCTATCATCGAAAAGGAAACCGGTGTTCCGGAGGAACGCGGCCAAGTGGCCAGTGTGTTTGTGAACCGCCTCAAACAGGGGATGCGGCTGCAAACCGATCCGACCGTCATCTATGGCGTGACAAAGGGGCAGGGCACATTGGGTCGCGGGTTGCGGCGCAGCGAATTGAACCGTCCAACACCTTGGAACACCTATCAGATTGATGGGCTGCCACCGACGCCGATTGCAAATCCGGGTCTGGCGAGTCTTGAAGCTGCGGTTGCACCGGATGACACCAACTATGTGTTCTTCGTCGCCGACGGCTCGGGCGGTCATGCGTTTGCAGAAACCCTGCAGGAGCACAATCGCAACGTTGCCAAATGGCGCGAGATCGAGGAACAGCAGAGCTCGGGGAATTAAACCCGGCGGGTTGCTGGTTTAGCTAACAAAAAACGCCGACGCCGGTATAGCAACTGGCGTCGGCGTTTTCTTTGGTAGCCTCTTCAGCCCTTAGGCGGCTGAGCGTCTTTTGTTGGGACGGCGCCGTCTGCCGCTGGACGGTTTCGCATCGCCGTCGACCGGTTTGGGCTTGAACCCGCGACGGCGGTTGTTTTGACGACGTGCAGGTTGCTGAACCTCGACCCCTTCCGGCATGGTGCCGCTTGTGACAGGGATTTCAGTTTTCATCAGCTTCTGGATCTGACGCAGCAGGTCGACTTCTTCCGGTGCACAGAATGCAATCGCTTCGCCTTCGCGCCCGGCACGGGCGGTGCGCCCGATACGGTGGACGTAATTGTCGGGCACGTCGGGCAGGTCGAAGTTGATGACATAGGCGACGCCGGGGATGTCGATGCCACGCGCGGCAACGTCGGTGGCCACCAGTATGTTCACCTCACCTGCGCGGAAGGCCTTGATCGCCCGGTCGCGCTGGCCCTGGCTTTTGTTCCCGTGAATGGACGCCGCGTTGAAGCCGTCGTCCACCAGCCCTTTCATCAGCCGTTCAGCGCCGTGCTTTGTGCGGGTGAAGACCAGCGTCAGTGCATCCGCGTCCTGCGACAGGATTTCGCGCAGTTTCGAGGGTTTTCCGGGTTTCGAAACAAAGTGAAGGGACTGGGTGATCTTGTCTGCGGCCTTGCCCGGAGGCGAAACCTGCACCCGCTGCGGATTGTTCAGATAGGCGCGGCTGAGCTCCTCCATCTGTTTCGGCATTGTGGCCGAGAACAGCATGGTCTGGCGGGGCGTGCCCAGTGCAGGCGCGATGCGACGCAGAGCGTGAATGAAGCCCAGGTCAAGCATCTGATCCGCTTCGTCCAATACCAGATGGCGCACCGAACCAAGGTCAACAGCGCCCCGTTCCATCAGGTCAATCAGGCGGCCCGGGGTGGCGACGAGAATATCGGTGCCGCGGGCAAGGAACATCACTTGTTTGTTGATCGACTGGCCACCTACAACTGTGGCGACTCGCAGCTTTGTTCCTTTGGTGAGGGTGCGCAAACTGTCGGCGATCTGGTTCACCAACTCGCGGGTGGGGGCGAGGATCAGCGCTTTGGCTGTTTTGGGATCGGGCTTGCCGGGTTGTGCCAGCAGGTGGTCGATCAGGGGCAGACCAAAGGCCAGTGTCTTGCCGGTGCCGGTTTGGGCCAGCCCGAGGATGTCATGCCCGTTCAGGGCCAGCGGAATGGCCTGGTTCTGAATCGGGGTGGGTTGAGTGAAATTGGCGCGTTTCAACGCGTCATTCAGTGTCGGCGCGAGGCCGAGCATATCGAAGTCGAACAAAAAATTATCCTTTGCGGCCCGCAGGTTAAATCCCGCGAGCAGGTGATGACTGGCCACGTTCATGTGACCGGCAGGGTTGTGCGAGACCTCGGGATGCGCGGGCGAATCCAGCGCCATCCGGCCATCGCGTAAAGAACCCTGCGTGAAGGGGAACCGGGAGTTATGTGTTGGCGCTGTGGGGCTTGAAGCCCGACGATGCTCACGCGGTGGCGCCGTGATGAGGGGCACATGAGGGTTTCAAAGGGGAATGTCAAGGACTGGTTTTGCAGCGCGCCGGACCCTGCGGCGCCGAAATCGGGTGATGCGGGCGATTTTGAGCGCGATTTCGGAAAATGTCAGGTTCGTACACGCGTCCGCGCGGGGGTTGTACAATTTGTACACGCTGAAAGCGGCGCGGGGGTAACCCTGTATTAACCCCTCTGGTCGGTGAGGCGGTCAGGGCTAGGGAGGCAAAAGGGCGGGGCGGCGTTTAAGCCGAGGGTTACCACAGCCGGAAATTCACTGTCCGTTAACCTGCACCGTACGATCCCTGTTGCGCGCCTGTTGCGTAAACCCTTGACTTTGCGCGCTTTATCCCGTATAGGTTGTGTCATGCTAGAAGAAGTGGGCGAACGGCCTCGGGGTGACCCGGTGGCCGTTTTTTCGTTTCTCTCGTGCGGAGAACACTCACGCATGAGGTCACAGGCAAACATGACTTTGATTACCCCGGAAGAGCGGATTTCCCAGACGGCTGAACTGTTGCAGTCCCTGGAAAGGTCCATTCGCGATCTGCGGCAAGCGGCAGAAGACCTGCGCAAACAGATCGGTGCCGGGGAGGATGCAGATCTTGCTGGTTCAGCCAAGCAACTCGGTCAGCTGGAGGGGCTGATCCGAAGTTGCCAGAAAGTGGAGACAAGCTTTGTCGAACAACATTACAGACAAGCGGGAATTGCCCAAGGGGGCTATGCGCTCGACCTTGAGCGGGCCCGATTTGAGATCGGGTGCAGGCTGGCTCGCCTCCGCCAATGCTGCGGTGCGGGAGAGATTTCTGAGTGAGATCGGGGAGGGGGGGCTGTGTGCCCTCCCTTTCCTGTTTGAATTCTGGGCGCTGTCGCATCAGTTGCCGCCCGAGGGCGACTGGCGGTCCTGGGTGATCATGGGCGGGCGTGGCGCGGGCAAAACGCGGGCAGGGGCCGAATGGGTGCGATCGATGGTCGAGGGTCCGAAACCGCTGGACAAGGGCGAGGCGTGCCGCGTGGCGCTGGTGGGTGAAACATTCGATCAGGTGCGCGACGTGATGATCTTTGGCGATAGCGGGATATTGCAATGCTCGCCCCCGGATCGGCGGCCCACGTGGAAGGCATCCGAACGCAAGCTTATCTGGCCCAACGGGGCCGAGGCGCAGGCGTTTTCAGCGCATGATCCCGAAGGGTTGCGCGGGCCGCAATTTGATGCGGCCTGGGTGGATGAGCTGGCCAAGTGGAAGAAGGCGGGTGAGACCTGGGACATGCTGCAATTTGCGCTGCGCTTGGGCGAGCGGCCCCGGGTTTGCGTGACCACAACGCCGCGCAATGTGAAGGTTTTGAAGGAGTTGCTGGCGTCGTCGTCCACCGTGCAGACCCATGCGCCAACCGAGGCGAACCGGGCCAATCTGGCGGCGTCGTTTCTGGAAGAAGTGCGCGCGCGCTATGCGGGTACTCGGCTGGGGCGGCAGGAGCTGGACGGGGTGCTGCTGTCAGACGCGGAAGGAGCGCTGTGGACGGGTTCGATGCTGGAGGCGGCGCGCTGTGCGCAGGTGCCCGAATTGGATCGCATCGTGGTGGCGCTGGACCCGGCGGTGACGTCCGGGTCAGGCGCGGATGCCTGCGGGATCGTGGTGGTTGGCGCGCAAGTGCAAGGCCCGCCTGAGGCGTGGCGGGCGTTCGTGCTGGCTGACCGGACGGTGCAGGGCGTTGGCCCGGCGGGCTGGGCGCAGGCGGCGATTGACGCGATGGATGAGTTCGGGGCCGAACGGCTGGTGGCCGAGGTCAATCAGGGTGGGCAACTGGTGGAAGAGGTCGTGCGGCAGGTGGACCCGCTGGTGCCTTATCGGGCGGTACGGGCGTCACGCGGCAAAGTCGCGCGGGCCGAGCCTGTGGCGGCGCTGTACGAACAGGGGCGGGTGCGCCATGTGGCCGGGTTGGACGCGTTGGAGGAGCAGATGTGCCAGATGACCGCGCGCGGGTTTGAAGGGCAGGGCTCGCCCGACCGCGTCGATGCGCTGGTCTGGGCGCTGCATGAGTTGGTTGTGGGGCCTGCGGGGGTGTATCGGCGACCTAGGGTGCGGGCGTTGTGAATTGAATAGCAAATACCGCTAGAAGTCTGAGTAAGGAATTCCAGAATGGATATTTGAGACAGGCAGATGCATCTTGAATTCAAAGGGTATTTGTCATTTGTTTCCAATAAATTCGCCCACACTCTTTAGCTTGACCTTGGTCGCAGTCGCAATGTGTGCTGCTATGGCAGTTCGATTTAGGTCATTTTGGCGACTGCTCTTCACTGCGTTGCTCGCCGCGCTGCCATTGCTGTTTATCAGACAAATGCCTTCAGGCACGCAGTATGATGGGCTTGGCTATGTAATCGTTGTTGCAGCGTCGTTGCTTGCTGCCGGGGCTGGTGCCGGTTGGGGTGCAATTTTGCGTTTGCTCGGAGTGCCAGCAGTGGTTTCAGCAATTGTTGTTTGTGGATTAGCAGCACTGGTCGCAGGAAGTATGTTGTGGGGGCAGTACGTGCCAAACTCCTGCGACGGTAAACCTCTGCTGGTAAACGTTGCAGGTCAAAAACTAAGTATACCCTCGGAAATGCGCCCACTCGTATGGCCCGAAGAGAAGCAAAAATACTGGGCCAACCCAGAGAGAAAAAGAGAGCACTCCTACCTGTGTGGGATCAGCGAGAATGCTTCTCGAGTAATTTCTGTGAATGAGATCAAGATCAACCCTGTAGCCGTACACAAATCCTTGTCTGCTGTTTGTATGGCGTCTGATCCGCCGTCTTGGTGCAGCAATTACTCTAACCACTTCATGCCGTTGTTGGTGGAGTTCAGTGTTTCTTCCCCGGCAGACCCTGGGAAACCTGCATACTACTGGAATTGGGACTCACCTGATGTTTTTAGGCAAGGTGACGTGCGGGAGGGTTTTAGTTGTCTTTGGGATGCTGAAACAAAATTAGTGAGGGAATGTTCGATTTGGCAACCTTTCGGAACAGGTTTTCGATTGACGGTCGAAACTACAAATCGTCCTGGTGATTTCGAAAGTCTGTCCATTGACGAAGTGCGTGAAGGTATGATTGCAGCACGTAGTTCACTTCTTTCCTCAATTCAGAACTGACCCGTTGCCCCCCCCCCGTACGCCCCGTTCCCAAGGCTTAAACGTCTTTCCGTCATAACTCCTTTCAACAAGCCGGGCAAAGCGGCGGCAGAAAGGAGCACAGATGGTATTCGATTTCTTGCGTCGTGGATCGGCTGGGAAAGCGCCCGAGGCGAAGGCGAGCGCGACCGGGCCTGTGGTGGCGTGGCAGACCGGCGGGCGCGTGGCGTGGAGCCCGCGGGACACGGTGTCTCTGACGCGGACGGGATTTTCGGGCAATCCGGTGGGGTTTCGGTCGGTCAAGCTGATTGCTGAATCGGCGGCGGCGCTGCCCTTGATATTGCAGGGTCAGGGGCAGCGTTTCGATGCGCACCCGATTCTGGCCCTGTTGCGACGCCCGAATGCGGCGCAGGGGCGGGCAGAGATGCTGGAGGCCCTGTTCGGGCAGTTGCTGCTGTCGGGCAATGCTTATGTCGAGGCGGTGCAGGCCGAGGACGGGCTGCCGGTTGAGCTGCATGTTCTGCGCTCGGACCGGATGAGCGTGGTGCCGGGGGCGGATGGGTGGCCCAAGGCCTATGATTACAGCGTCGGCGGCAAGACGCACCGGTTCGCGGCCGAGGCCATCTGTCATATCAAGACGTTCCACCCGCAGGATGATCATTACGGGTTCTCGCCGATGCAGGCAGCGGCGACGGCGATTGATGTGCATAACAGCGCCTCGCGGTGGTCGAAATCGCTGCTGGACAATGCGGCGCGGCCCTCGGGGGCGCTGGTGTGGAAGGGCGGTGATGGGCATGGAATGATGGCCGAGGAGCAGTTCCGTCGCCTGTCCGACGAGATCGAGCAGAACTATCGCGGGGCGCGCAATGCCGGCCGTCCGATGGTTCTGGAGGGGGGGCTGGATTGGAAGCCGATGGGCTTTTCCCCCTCGGACATGGAGTTTCAGAAGACCAAGGAAGCCGCCGCCCGCGAGATCGCGCTGGCCTTTGGGGTCCCGCCGATGCTGCTGGGGATACAGGGCGACGCGACCTATTCGAACTATCAGGAGGCCAACCGGGCGTTTTACCGCCTGACCGTGCTGCCCCTGGTGACGCGGGTGGCGGCGGCGGTGTCGGAATGGCTGACGGGCTTTACCGGCGAGGATCTGATCCTGAAGCCCGATCTGGATCAGGTAACGGCCCTGTCCGCCGAGCGGGATGCGCAATGGGCGCGGGTCAACCGGGCGAAATTCCTGAGCGATGTGGAAAAACGCAGGTTGCTGGGGCTGCCGGAGCGTGCCGATGGCTGAGGGGTATCCGCCGTTCGACTGCGCGCCGGGGCTACGTCTGGCCGCGCATGAGCGGGTGGCAGAGATCCAGCACGCGCATCTGTGCAGGCGGTTGGATCAAATCGAAGAGATGATGGAGCGGCTGGAGAAACGGCTGTGGCTGACGGTCTATGGTGTGGCCGCAGTGATCCTGGCGCAGGCGTTTCAGTCATTCCTGGTGGTAACGCCATAAGTTCAGTGGGTTACATGGAGAAGTTCATGGATTTGGAGCATAAGTTCGCAGGGTTCGGTGACATCCTGTCGGTGACCGAGGATGCGGTGATCGAAGGCTATGCCAGCCTGTTCGGGCAAGTCGATCAGGGCAGTGACATGGTGCAACGCGGGGCCTATCGCGCCTCGCTTGAGGGGCTCGCCAAGGCGGGTCAGCGGGTCAAGATGCTGTGGCAGCACGACCCGGCGCAACCCATAGGTGTCTGGGACGAGGTGCGCGAGGACGACAAGGGCCTGTGGGTCAAGGGTCGCCTGCTGGAATGCACCCAGAAAGGCCGGGAAGCGGCCGAGCTGATCCGGGCGGGTGCGATGGACGGCCTGTCGATCGGTTATCGCACCAAACGGGCCGTGAAGAATGACAAGGGCCAGCGGGTCCTGACGGAACTGGAGCTGTGGGAGGTGTCGCTGGTGACCTTCCCGATGCTGCCCAGTGCGCGGGTGGCGGCAAAGGGGAGCGACCCCGACGCCGAGAACACCTGGCGCAGTATTGCCGAGGTGTTCAACAACGCCCGGCAGGAGCTGGCGCGGACCTAGCGCGCCTCAAACCCACCCAAAAACAGGACATGCTGATGAGCAAGACCGAGACCCCGGCCTTGACCGGAGAGGGTGCGCCCCTGGTTCAGGAGGTGAAGCAGGCGATGGCTGGCTTCGTGAATGAATTCAAGGGACTGAAGGCTGAAGTTAAAACAAAATTGCAACAGACAGAAGAGCGACTGACCATGCTGGATCGTAAATCAACCATCGCGGCGCGCCCGCATCTTGCCGCTTCGACCCTGGACGGCGCCCCGCACCAGAAGGCGTTCGACGCCTATGTACGCTCGGGCGAGGATGATGGGCTGCGCGGGCTGGAAATGGAGAGCAAATCGCTGTCCACCGCCGTCAACAGCGATGGCGGGTATCTGGTCGATCCGCAGACCGCCGAGACGATCAAGTCGGTTCTGAACGCAACCGCGTCAATCCGTTCGATTGCGTCGGTAGTGAATGTCGAGGCGAATTCGTTCGATGTGCTGATCGACCATACCGATGTCGGTGCCGGCTGGGCAGATGAGAATTCATCCACTTCCGAAACCGGAACCCCGTCGATTGACCGCATCTCGATCCCGTTGCACGAGTTGAGCGCGCTGCCCAAAGCCTCGCAACGTTTGCTGGATGACAGCGCGTTCGATGTCGAGGGCTGGCTGGCCGGTCGGATCGCCGACAAGTTTGCCCGTGCCGAAGCGGCGGCCTTTATCACGGGTGACGGTGTGGACAAACCCAAGGGTCTGATGATCCACCGTGCGGTATCCGATGACACGTGGTCCTGGGGCAGCCTGGGGTATGTTGCCACCGGCATCGATGGCGGCGTCGATGCGGATGCGATTGTCGATGTGGTTTATGCGCTGGGCGCGCAATACCGGGTCAATGGCACATTCGTCATGAACTCGAAAACGGCGGGTGTGATCCGCAAGCTGAAAGACAGCGATGGCCGTTTCCTGTGGTCGGACGGTCTGGCCGCCGGTGAGCCCGCGCGCCTGATGGGCTATCCGGTGCTGATTGCCGAGGACATGCCGGACGCCGCCTCGGACAGCTTTTCGATCGCGTTTGGCGACTTCAAATCCGGTTACACCATCGCTGAACGCCCCGATCTGCGCGTGCTGCGCGATCCGTTCAGCGCCAAGCCGCATGTCCTGTTCTACGCGACCAAACGCGTGGGCGGCGATGTGAGCGACTTTGCAGCCATCAAGCTGGTGAAATTCGGCATCGCCTAAGCGGTGACGAATCCGGGGGGCCATCGGCCCCTCGGGCGGCGGGCGCGGGCCGGGGTGAGATCCCCCGCGTTGTCTAGCTGCTCCCCTCCGTCCGAGCAACGTGGGGCGGCGCGTGCCCGTCATTTTCCTGACTGAGGCCCCCGGTGGGGTCCGAGATTGCGGAGTGAATGGATGATGTTGATCGAAGAAACCGCCATCGCGGATGCGGCGTTGCCGGTGGATCAGTTCAAGGCGCATCTGCGGCTGGGCAGGGGCTTTGCCGAGGATGATGTTCAGAACGAGGTGCTGAAGGGTTTCCTGCGGGCGGCCATGGCCGCGATTGAGGCGCGCACCGGCAAGGTTCTGATCGAGCGCGACTTTTCATGGAGCCTGAGCGGTTGGCGCGATCCGTCGGGCGAGGTTTTGCCGGTAGCTCCGGTGACATCGGTGCTGGCCGTGACGCTGACCGATGCGGCAGGTTCTGAAACCGTTGCGGATGCGGCGGCGTATCGGCTGGAAAGCGATGGTCAGCGCCCGCGGTTGCGGCCGGTCGGGTCGGCCTTGCCTGCGATTGCAACGGGGGGCGCGGTGAAGATCGCCTTCACGGCCGGGATGGCCACGGATTGGGCCGGTTTGCCTGCCGATCTGGGCCAGGCGGTACTGTTGCTGGCGGCGCATTATTACGAATACCGGGACGAGACCGCGCTGGGCGCGGGGTGTATGCCGTTTGGCGTCACCAGCCTGATCCAGCGCTATCGCATGGTGCGCTTTGGGGCGGGGGTGGTGCAATGAACACGCCGCGTCTGAACCGCAAGCTGGTGCTTGAGGCCCCGATGCGCAGCGCTGACGAGTCCGGGGGATATACCGAGGCGTGGGCCGCGCTGGGAACGCTGTGGGCCGAGGTCACGGCGCGCAGTGGCGCGGAACGGCAGATCGCTGGCGTTTCCGTCTCGCGCGTGGGGTATCGCATCGTGGTGCGGGGCGCGCCCGAGGGGTCGACCATGCGCCCGGCGCCGGATCAGCGGTTTCGCGAGGGCAATCGCCGTTTCGTCATCCGCGCCGTGGCTGAGCGCGACGCGCGCGGCCAGTACCTGACCTGTTTCGCGGATGAAGAGGTGGCGGCATGAGCTATGGCGTATCAGCCGCCTTGCAGGCGGCGGTGTTTCAGCACCTGACCGGGGATGCGGATGTCAGCGGCCAGTCCGGTGGCGCGATCTATGACGCGGTACCCACGGGAACGGTTCCGCAGACCTATGTGACATTGGGCCCGGAAGAGGTCCGCGACGCCTCGGACCGGTCGGGCGCGGGTGCGATCCACCGCTTCACGGTTTCGGTGGTGTCCGAAGCCGCCGGGTTTGGCGCGGCAAAGACGCTGGCTGGGGCGGTGTGTGACGCGCTGGACAACGCGCCATTGGCTCTGAGCCGCGGGCATCTGATCGGGCTGTGGTTCGAGCGTGCCTCGGCCCGGCGGACCGGGACAGGCGGCAGCATCCGCCAGATCGACCTGAGATTCCGCGCCCGCGTGGAAGACGACTAAGCAATCAACGGAGAGAGCACATGGCTGCCCAGAACGGAAAAGACCTTTTGGTCAAAGTGGATATGAACGGCACGGGCCTGTTCCAGACCATAGCGGGCCTTCGGGCCACGCGGATCAGTTTCAACGCCGAAAGCGTGGATGTCACCAGCCTGGAAAGCCAGGGGGGCTGGCGCGAGCTGTTGTCGGGGGCGGGGGTCAAATCGGCCTCGATCTCGGGCTCGGGCGTGTTCAAGGATGCTGGTACGGACGAACGTGCGCGGCAGCTGTTCTTTGACGGCGAGACCCCGGCGTTTCAGGTGATCATCCCCGATTTCGGCATTGTCGAGGGGGCGTTTCAGGTGACGGGCATCGAGTATGCAGGCTCGCACAACGGTGAGGCGACTTATGAGATGAGCATGGCAAGCGCCGGTGCGCTGAGCTTTACGGCGCTGTAATCGCATGGCCAATCCGTGGACGGGCGAGGTGGCACTGACCATCGATGGAGAGCGGCGGGTGCTCAAGCTGACGCTGGGCGCTTTGGCGGAACTGGAGCAGGAGCTGAGCACCGGATCCCTGGTCGAGCTGGTGCAGCGGTTCGAGGGTGGCGCGTATTCCAGCAGTGACGTGCTGGCGCTGATCGTTGCCGGGTTGCGGGGCGGGGGCCGGGATACCACCCGCGCCGACCTGTTTCATGCCGAAATCGAGGGCGGCCCGATGGCTGCGGCCAAAGCGGCGGCCGAGCTGCTGGCCCGCGCCTTCATGGTGCCGGAAACGACATGAGCGGGTTCGACTGGCCCGCCCTGATGCGGGCCGGGTTTCTGGGGCTGCGGCTGACGCCGGATCAGTTCTGGCGTCTGACCCCGGCGGAACTGCGGTTGATGCTGGGGAAGGGTGCCGGGATGCCCGCGATGAACCGGGCAGGCCTTGACGCGCTGCTGGCCGCCTTCCCGGACAAGCAACAAGGAGAGCGTGATGACGGATCGTGACGGGTTTGACGACTTGCAGGAACGGGGCGCAGCGCTGGGCGATGCCCTGGGTGATGCTGCGACGATGGCCGCAGCGTTTGACAGCCAGATGAAGCGGATCAGCGCCGCGTTCGAGGAAACCGGCAAGGATGTCGCCACGTTGGAGCGGGGCATGTCCAGCGGTTTGCGCAAGGCCTTTGATGGTGTGGTTCTGGACGGGATGAGCCTGTCGGGCGCGCTGGATGTGCTGAAGAACTCGTTGATCCAAACGGCTTATGCGGCCGCAATCAAGCCGGTGACGGATCATTTTGGCGGAATGCTGGCCAACACGGTCGGCGGGTTGGTGCAGGGTCTTCTGCCCTTTGCCGATGGTGGCAGTTTCAGCCAGGGCCGGGTGATGCCCTTTGCCAATGGCGGCGTGGTCAGCAGCCCGACGATGTTTCCGATGCGGGGCGGCACCGGGCTGATGGGCGAGGCTGGCCCCGAGGCGATCATGCCGCTGGCGCGCGGCACGGACGGCAAGCTGGGCGTGCGCACGCAGGGCGGCGGGCATTCGGTGAATGTGGTGATGAACATCACGACCCCGGATGTGCAGGGGTTCCGCCGCTCGCAGGGGCAGATTGCAGCACAGATGAGCCGTGCGTTGGGGCGCGGCAATCGCAACAGGTAAATCAGGGAGCAGGTGATGACTTTCCACGAGGTGAGATTTCCCGCCAGCCTGAGCTTTGGCTCGGTCGGGGGGCCTGAGCGGCGCACGGATATTGTGACGCTGGCCAACGGGTTCGAAGAGCGCAACACGCCCTGGGCCCATTCCCGGCGCAGATATGACGCGGGGCTGGGGATGCGCTCGCTGGACGATATCGAGACGCTGATCTCGTTCTTCGAGGCGCGGCAGGGCCAGATGTACGGGTTTCGCTGGAAGGACTGGTCGGATTTCAAATCCGGCAAGGCCACGTTGGATGTCGATGTCGGAGATCAGGTTATCGCTCGCGGCGACGGTGTGCGGACCGAGTTTCAGCTGATCAAGACCTATAGCTCGGGCGGGGTCAGCTATGCCCGCCCCATCGTCAAGCCGGTGCTGGGGACGGTGCGTCTGGGGCTGGATCAGGACGAAATCCGGGAGGGCGTGGAATTCGAGGTTGATCTGGCAACAGGCCGGATCACCTTTGCCGACCCGCCACCGGAAGAGGTGGATATCACCGCCGGGTTCGAATTCGATGTGCCGGTGCGGTTTGACACCGACAAGATCCATACCAGCGTCGCCAGTTTTCAGGCCGGAGAGGCGCCGAACGTTCCCGTGGTCGAGGTGCGTGTCTGATGGCTGTGGATGAACAGGGCCTGCACGCGCATCTGCAAAGCGGAATGACCACCGTGTGCCGGTGTTGGGCGATCAGACGCCGGGATGGTCAGGAATACGGGTTCACCGATCACGATCTGGAGCTTGGCTTTGACGGATTGACATTCAGGGCCAGCACCGGATTGACGGCGGCGGCCATCGAGCAGGCCACCGGCCTGTCCATTGACAACACCGAAGCCATGGGCGCGCTGTCGGATGCGGCCATTCGCGAAGAGGATATAGAGGCGGGGCGGTTCGACGGGGCCGAAGTGCGCGCGTGGCTGGTCAACTGGGCCGACCCGGATCAGCGTATCCTTCAGTTCCGGGGCTCGATCGGGGAATTGCGGCGCGCAGGCGGTGCATTCCACGCCGAGCTGCGTGGCCTGACCGATTTGCTGAACCGCCCGTTGGGGCGCGTGTATCAGAAGCCTTGTACTGCCGTATTGGGGGACCGGACCTGTCGGTTCGGCATGGATACGCCCGGCTATTGGATTGAGGGCGCCGTCACCGGTTTCGATGGCGGAACCGTTCTGCTTGTTGCGGGCGGGGCAACCATCGAAGACGGCTGGTTCGAGCGCGGCAGGGTTGACGTTGTGTCGGGAGCGGCGAAGGGGCTTTGGTCTTCAATCAAGCATGACCGGCAGGTGGCGGAAGGGCGGCAGATTACGCTCTGGTCCGGTTTCGGGGAAAGCCTGGTGCCGGGTGACATGGTCAGGCTGAGGGCGGGGTGCGACAAACGCATGGAGACCTGCCGCCTGAAGTTCAACAACCTGCTGAACTTTCAGGGATTTCCTGATCTTCCGGGCGAAGACTGGGTGATGGCCGTTCCCAAACAGAGCAAAGCCAACAGCGGAGGGAGCCTGAGGTGACGATACACAGGCAGGATATTGTCGCAGAAGCGCGCAGCTGGCTGGGGACGCCTTATGTGCATCAGGCCTCGACCAAGGGGGCGGGCACGGATTGTCTGGGCCTGCTGCGCGGCGTCTGGCGCGCCGTGATCGGACAGGAGCCCGAGGCGGTTCCGGTCTACAGTCTGGACTGGTCCGAACCGCAGGGCGAGGAACGCATGTGGGCGGCGGCGCGGCGGCATCTGGTCGAAAAACCGGTCACCGATTTCGCGGCCGCAGATGTGCTGCTGTTCCGGATGCGCGATGGCAGCGTGGCCAAACATCTTGGTATCGTCAGCGTCGCAGGCCCTGAGCCGAGGTTCATTCACGCCTATTCCGGACATGGCGTTGTCGAGAACGCGCTGAGCGGCCCTTGGCGTCGCAGAATCGTTTCCAGTTTCGAATTCCCGTTGGAGGTGCGCTGATGGCTACTATTCTTCTTTCCGCAGCGGGGGCGGCGCTGGGCGGGTCAATCGGCGGAACAGTTGCGGGCCTGTCCACCGCAATCATAGGCCGGGCCATTGGCGCAACGGTCGGGCGGGTCATCGACCAGAGGTTCTTCAGCCAGTCCGTCATGGGCAGTGGCAGCGAAGTCGTCGAAACAGGCCGCATGGACCGGTTCAGGCTGACGGAAACCGGCGAGGGCGCGCCGGTGACAACGGTCTTTGGGCGTATGCGCGTGGGTGGCCAGGTCATCTGGGCCTCGGACTTTCTGGAGACCGAGACCCGGGAAACGCAAGGCGGCGGAGGCGGGGGCAAAGGCAAACCCAAGGCGCCCGAAGTGACCACCGTCAGCTACAGCTATTCGATTTCGCTGGCCATTGCCGTTGGCGCGGGTGAAATCGCCGATGTCGGGCGCATCTGGGCAGACGGGGAAGAACAGGACCGATCCGGGTTGAACATGCGCATCTATCACGGCACGCAAGACCAGTTGCCCGATCCCCTTATCGAAGCAATCGAAGGGGCGGGCACGGTGCCGGCCTATCGCGGTACAGCCTATGTCGTGATCGAGGATTTCCCGCTTGCGAGTTTTGGCAACCGGGTGCCGCAGTTCTCGTTCGAGGTGGTGCGCCCCGCGCAGCGCGACATGCCGGATTACCCAAGCGCCCTGCCGCAGATCGTGCGGGGCGTGGCGATGATTCCGGGTACGGGCGAGTATGCGCTGGCCCGTTCGCAGGTGAATTATACGCAATCCGGGACAAGCTGGGCGGCCAATGTGCATTCCGCGTCGGGTGTATCGGATCTTGTGAGCTCGACCCGTGCACTGGAGACCGAACTGCCAAATTGCGACGCGGCCTCGTTGGTGGTGTCGTGGTTCGGTGACGATCTGAGATGCGGCGCATGCACGATCCGGCCCAAGGTCGAACAGAGTGGCACGGACAGCCGCAACATGCCGTGGATCGTGTCGGATCAGGTCCGCAGCACGGCGGGCCAGGTCGCGCGGCAGGACGGTCGCCCGGTCTATGGCGGGACACCCGCAGACCCGGCGGTGGTCGAGGCGATCCGACACCTCAACCAGTCGGGAAAGCGGGTCATGTTCTATCCGTTCATCCTGATGGAGCAATTGCCGGGAAACGGGCTGCCGGACCCCTGGTCGGAGGCTACAAACCAGCCCCATCTGCCTTGGCGGGGACGGATCACGCTGGATGTGGCGCCAGGTCGCGCAGGGTCTGCTGATCAGACCGCTGCGGCGGACGCGCAGGTGGCCGCGTTCTTTGGAACCGCGAGTGCTGCGGATTTTACGATCAACGAAGGCTTTCACGCCCCGGCGGAAACGGGCGGTGGCAACGGCGGTGTCAGAGGCTCGGGCCCGGTGCTTGGCGGGCGGCCGGATGACCGCGGGCCTGGCGATCTGCAATGGGTAAACGGTGGTGGCACGTTTGGCGGCTTGCTTGGCAATGGTCCCGTTCCGGCCACGAATATCGTCAAATACTCTGGCCCGCAGGAATGGGGCCTGCGCCGGTTCATTCTGCACTATGCCATGTTGTGCAAGGCGGCTGGTGGGGTGTCGTCCTTCTGTATCTCGTCCGAGATGCGTGGCCTGACCCAGATCCGCGGAGCCTCGGGCTTTCCCGCCGTTGCGCAACTGCGTGCGCTGGCGGCAGAGGTGCGCCAGATTCTGGGGCCAGAGACCAAGATCGGCTATGCGGCGGATTGGAGCGAGTATTTCGGATACCAGCCGGATGGAAGCGGAGACAGGTATTTTCACCTCGACCCGTTATGGGTGGATGACAATATCGATTTCATTGGCATCGACAATTACATGCCGTTGTCTGACTGGCGTGATGGCGAAAATCACGTGGACGCCGAGGCAGGTGCGCCGTCAGTCTATGACCTTGGGTATCTGCGCGGCAATATCGAAGGGGGCGAGGGGTATGACTGGTATTATGCCTCGCCGGAAGAGGCCGAGGCACAGATCAGAACGCCCATCGAAGATCAGGAGCATGATGAGCCATGGGTCTGGCGCTACAAGGACCTGCGCGGCTGGTGGTCAAATCTGCATCGCGAGCGGATCGGCGGTGTTCGTCAGCCCAATCCGACCGACTGGGTGCCCGGATCAAAGCCGATCTGGTTTACCGAGTTGGGATGTGCGGCAATCGACAAGGGCACGAACCAGCCGAACAAGTTTCTGGACCCGAAATCGTCTGAATCGCTGTTGCCTGCATATTCAAACGGACTGCGTGACGATTTCATTCAGGTCCAGTACCTTGCGGCGACCCTTGGATATTGGAGCGACCCGAACGTCAACCCGGTGTCGCAAGTCTATGGCGGACCAATGCTGGACCTGGCGAATGCCTATGTCTGGGCGTGGGATACCCGCCCGTTTCCGACCTTTCCAAATCTGCGAAGCCAGTGGGATGATGGGGCAAACTATGACCGGGGGCATTGGCTGAACGGCCGGTCCGGCTCGCGCACGCTGGCCTCGGTCGTGACTGAGATATGCCACGCGGCAGGGGTGACGGATATCGATGTTGCCGGGCTTTACGGCGTGGTTCGGGGATATGTCATAGAAGATGTGACAAATGCGCGGTCGGCTTTGCAACCGCTGATGCTGCGCTATGGGTTCGACGCGATCGAACGGAACGGCATCTTGCGCTTTCAGATGCGGGATGGTTATGGCGCGATTGCCCTGAACCCCGATCATCTGGCGATCAGCGGTGATCTGGATGGCACGGTTGAACACCGGCGTGAAGCCGAGGCCGAGATGACGGGTCGCGTGCGCCTGCGCTTTGTCCAGTCGGATGCGGATCACGATCTGGTTGCGGAAGAGGCGGTTCTGCCCGAGGACAGCACGCATTCTGTCTCGGTCAACGAGATGCCGTTGTCCATGACACGCACCGAAGGCCGGCAAACGGCTGAGCGCTGGTTGAGCGAGGCCCGTGTTTCCCGCGATACGGTGCGGTTTGCCTTGCCGCCATCGCTGCTGCATCTGGGCGCAGGTGATCTGGTGCGGTTGTCAGAGACCGAAAACAGCTCGCTTTACCGGATTGACCGTCTGGAATCTGCCGGTCTGCAACTGGTCGAAGCGGTCCGGGTTGAACAGGGTGTGTATAAGGCATCGCAACTGCACGACGACCCGGCGGTTGCCAGACCCTATGCCGCGCCCGTTCCCGTGCTGCCGGTGTTTCTGGACCTGCCGCTGATCACCGGGTCAGAGATCCCGCATGCACCTTATCTTGCGGTGACCGCTGATCCCTGGCCGGGGGCTGCGACGGTTTATTCCTCCTCAACCGATGAGGGGTACAGCCTGAGTGATGTGATCCCCGGTCAGGCCATTATGGGCGTGACCGAAACGCCGCTGAGGCGCGCCAGCATCGGCGTTTGGGATGAAGGCCCGGCGGTGAAGGTGCGGCTGTTGGCCGGTCAGCTGGAATCGCGTCCGCGTGGCGCGGTTCTGAACGGTGTCAATCTGGCGGCCATCGGCGACGGAACACCCGGCAACTGGGAGGTGTTCCAGTTCTCGGATGCCACGCTTGACTCCGCCGGCGTTTACGCGTTGTCCGGGAGGTTGAGAGGCCAGTTGGGGTCGGATGCCCTGATGCCGGATGTCTGGCCGGATGGGTCTATATTCGTGTTGCTGAACGATCAGGTGCAGCAGATCAACCTGTTGCGTACCGAGCGGGGATTGGTCAAACACTATCGCATCGGCCCGGCGACCCGCGGCTACGATGATCCGGCTTACCAGCACCTGATCGCCTCATTCGACGGCAATGGTTTGCGCCCGTATTCCCCGGTTCACCTTCAGGTGCGATCCGACGCAACCGGCGATCACCTGACCTGGGTGCGGCGCGCCCGGTTGGACGGGGATGACTGGTCAGGGCTGGAGGTTCCGCTGGGCGAGGAAAGCGAATCCTATCTTGTGCGTGTTTTTGCGGGGGGAACCGTTGTCCGTGAAGAGATGACATCCCTGCCGGGGTGGTCCTATTCGGCGGCGATGAAGGCGACAGATGGTCTGACCGGGTCATATGAGGTCGGGATTGCACAGGTGTCGGCCATTTACGGCCCCGGTGCGGTGGCGCGTCTGGTTGTCGGGTAAGCGGTCTGATGCGACCGCTACTGCACGGTGATGTAAGTGCCGCGGCGCGCGCCTTGTTGGCGGCGCCGCCGCCAGAGCGGACCCGCTTATGCGTCCGGATGATCCATGAGGCGGAACTGGCCGACATACACCGGGCGCGCACGGGTCAGCTGCATCCGGTTTACGGCAACGGATCGCTGATGGCGGTTGCGCGCAACAGGGTGCTGGCCGACGAGCCGGGGTTTGACGATTTGCAATATTGTCAGTGTTTTTCGTTGGTTTTGCACCATCTTGCCGAGTTTCTGATCACCCGGTCGCGCAGCTGACGCATTTGCTGGCAGCCAGATCCAGAGACAATCGCCCATCGGGAATACGGTCGCCGCAATCTTCGCAATATCCGTATTCCCCCTCGTCCAGCCGCATAAGCGCGGCCTGAAGGCGGCGGGTTTCGACATTGCGATTCACCTGTTGCGCCTTTGCCATCGCCTGGTTTTGCAACGCATCCATGCGGCTGAGGCGACCAACCGCCTGCTGATCCAGTTCAACAACGGCCTGAGCCTGCTGGCCTGATGCGGACAATTGATCCAGTTCGGCCAGACGCTCGTGAATTCGTGTTTCAAAATATGTGCGCTCGGACTCATTCATTTTCGTTGTATCGCGGATCACGGGTTTGCGTTTGGCCTTTTTGCCACTAAATGGCATTCTAGGCGCAGCAAAGGATCAAAAGCTATGTTTGAAAAACGCAGCCCTGTGACACCGGTCGATCCGGTCTGGAACCGTATCACATCCGAGGCCCAAGCAGCCGTCGAGACAGAACCGCTTATGGGCGGGCTTGTGCACGCCTGTATCCTGCATCACCGCAGCCTTGAACGTGCGCTGTCGTATCGGATCGCGGCCAAGCTGTGTTCGAACGAAATGTCGATGATGGTGCTGCGCGAGATCGTGGACGAGGCCTATGCAAACGATCCCGGTTTGCTGGAAGCCGCACGCGCCGATCTGATGGCGGTTTACGAGCGTGATCCGGCCTGCCATCGGTTGTTGCAGCCAATCCTGTATTTCAAGGGCTATCAGGCCATGCAGGCCTATCGCGTCGCGCATTGGCTGTGGCGCAAGGGGCGCTTTGATCTGGCCTATTTCTTCCAGATGCGTTCATCCGAGATTTTCGGCATCGACATTCACCCGGCCGCAAGGATCGGCAAGGGGATTATGATCGACCACGCCCATTCCATCGTCATCGGTGAGACCGCCGTGGTCGGAGACAACGTGTCGATGTTGCATTCGGTGACGCTGGGCGGAACCGGCAAGGAAGAGGAAGACCGCCATCCCAAGATCGGAGACGGTGTTCTGATCGGGGCCGGGGCAAAGGTTCTGGGTAACATCAAGGTCGGCCATTGCAGCCGTATCGCTGCCGGTTCGGTGGTGTTGCAGGACGTTCCGCCGTGCAAGACCGTTGCCGGTATCCCGGCCAAGATCGTGGGCGAGGCTGGATGCGATCAGCCGTCGATCTCGATGGACCACATGCTGGGCAAAGATCAGTAGGTCGATTGGACTAACAAAAAAGGCCGCCTCGATATTCGAGGCGGCCTTTTTTTGCGAGGTCGGTATGGCTTACGCCAGCATGACCATCGGGTTTTCAAGATTGTCGACAATGGCCTTGAGCAGTTCGGCCCCAAGCGCGCCGTCGATGACGCGGTGATCAACGGACATGGTGACAGACATCACCGTTGCCACGGTCAGCTCGCCATCATCCCCGACAACCGGTTTCTTGACGCCGGTGCCGACGGCCAGAATACCGGCATGGGGCGGGTTCACGATGGCATCGAAATTGTCGATGCCGAACATGCCCAGGTTCGAGATGGCAAAGGTGCCGCCCTGATATTCATGCGGAGCCAACTTGCGCTCGCGTGCGCGGGCGGCAAGGTCTTTCATCTCGGTCGAAAGGGCTGACAGGGATTTCATGTCAGCGTCTTGCAGGACCGGCGTGAACAACCCGCCTTCGATTGCGACGGCAACAGCCACATCTGACGGTTTCAGTTGCAGCACCCGGTCACCTGCCCAGACGGCGTTGCAGGCCGGAACCTGTTGCAGCGCATTGGCGACGGCTTTGATGATGAAGTCATTGACGCTGAGCTTGACGCCGCGACCTTCCAACTGCTTGTTCAACTGACCACGGAATTTCAGCAGCGCGTCCAGCTTGATATCGCGGCGCAGGTAGAAATGCGGAATGGTCTGTTTGGCCTCGCCCAGGCGTGCAGCAATGGTTTTGCGCATACCGTCGAGCTTGATTTCCTCGTACGGGCGGCCTTCGTACATCCGCGCTACCATATCCGCCGATGGACCAGACAGAGCTGCTGGGGCAGCTGCGGGCGCGGCGGCGGCGGGAGCAGTGGCAGGAGCCGCTGCCGGCGCGGTGGCAGTTGCGCCTTCGACATCGACCTTGACGATGCGACCATGCGGGCCGGAACCGGAAATCTGTGTCAGGTCGAGACCTTTTTGCGCAGCAATCCGGCGGGCCAGAGGCGAGGCAAAAATCCGACCACCATCAGCCTTGGCCGGAGCGGCCGGGGCAGGGGCGGGTGCCTCGGGTGCCGCTGGCGCGGCAGCCTCGTTGCCCGCGACGGCTGCGGGGGCAGCCGCCGGTGCAGCAGCCGGAGCCGTGCCAATGTCATCAGCGCTTTCGCCGTCTTCCAGCAAAACCGCGATGGCGGTGTTGACCTTGACCCCTTCGGTGCCCTCGGGGATCAGGATCTTGCCGATGGTGCCTTCGTCAACGGCCTCGAACTCCATCGTGGCCTTGTCGGTTTCGATCTCGGCCAGCAGGTCACCGGAGGAGACGGTGTCGCCTTCCTTGACCAGCCATTTGGCGAGCGTGCCTTCCTCCATCGTCGGGGACAGGGCGGGCATCAGAATTTCTGTAGGCATCTGTCTGTCGCTCCTTACCGGTAGGTCACTTGTTTGACAGCGGCGATCACCTCATCCGTGGTGATCAGGGCCAGCTTTTCGAGGTTCGCGGCATAGGGCATCGGAACGTCCTTGCCGGTGCAGTTGATGACCGGTGCGTCGAGGTAATCAAACGCCTCCTGCATCACGACCGAACTGATGTAGCTGCCGACAGACCCCTGCGGCCAGCCTTCTTCCACTGTCACCAGACGGTTGGTCTTCATCACCGAGTTGATGATGGCGCCAGTGTCCATCGGGCGGATGGTGCGCAGGTCGATCACTTCGGCGCTGATGCCTTCTTCGGCCAGCCTGTCGGCGGCTTCCAGCGCGTATTGCATGCCGATGCCAAAGCTGACGATGGTCACGTCCGAGCCTTCGCGCCAGATACGCGCCTTGCCCAGCGGAACGGTCAGGTCATCGACTTGTGGCATGTCGAAAGTCCGACCATAGAGGATTTCGTTTTCCAGAAAGATCACCGGGTTGGGGTCGCGGATGGCCGATTTCAGCAGGCCCTTGGCGTCGGCTGCGGAATAGGGCATCACCACCTTCAGGCCGGGGATCTGCATGTACCACGCGGCATAGTCCTGGCTGTGCTGGGCAGCCACGCGCGCGGCGGCGCCGTTGGGGCCGCGGAACACGATCGGACAACCCATCTGACCGCCGGACATGTACAGCGTCTTGGCGGCCGAGTTGATGATCTGGTCGATCGCCTGCATCGCGAAGTTGAACGTCATGAACTCGACGATCGGTTTCAGCCCGCCAAAGGCCGACCCCACGGCGATGCCGGCAAAGCCGTGCTCGGTGATCGGTGTATCGATCACGCGTTTGGGGCCGAATTCGTCCAGCAGACCCTGGGAAATCTTGTATGCGCCCTGATACTCCGCGACTTCCTCGCCCATCAGATAGACATCTTCGTCGTTGCGCATTTCTTCGGCCATCGCGTCACGCAGAGCTTCGCGAACGGTTTCGGATTTCATCTCGGCATCTGCCGGCCAGTCGGGCGACAGGTCGACCACCGGCGCAGCGGGGGCCGCAGCGGCAGGAGCGGGGGCCTCGACCGCCGCCGGGGCGGCTTCGGCCACCGCTGCGGCTGCGGGTGCAGCCGCGGTCACGGCCGAGGCGTCTTCACCTTCCTCGACCAGAACCGCAATCGGGGTGTTCACCTTGATCCCTTCGGTGCCTTCGGCGATCAGGATCTTGCCGACGATGCCTTCGTCGACAGCTTCAAATTCCATTGTCGCCTTGTCGGTCTCGATTTCGGCCATGATGTCGCCCGAAGATACGGTATCGCCTTCCTTGACCAGCCATTTGGCCAGCGTGCCCTCTTCCATCGTGGGGGAAAGGGCGGGCATGAGAATTTCGGTTGCCATGTCTTATTCGTCCTCTCAGGCGTAAATGTCAGTCCAGAGCTCTTCGACCGAAGGCTCGGGGCTTTCTTTCGAGAATTCGGCGGCCTGATTGACGATCTCCTTGATTTCCTTGTCGATCGCTTTCAGGTCATCCTCGGTCGCGTGCTTGCCGGTCAGCAGCAACTCGCGCACATGTTCGATCGGGTCGCTTTGTTCGCGGACCTTCTGAACTTCTTCGCGGGTCCGGTACTTGGCCGGGTCGGACATCGAGTGGCCGCGATAGCGGTAGGTCTTGATTTCCAGGATATAGGGGCCTTTGCCCGCGCGGCAGTGCGCGACAGCCTTTTCGCCTGCTTCCTTGACCGCCAGCACATCCATGCCATTGACGATCTCGCCCGGAATGCCGAAGGCCTCGCCGCGATGAAAGATGTCCTTGGTCGAGGTCGAACGGGACTGAGCGGTGCCCATGGCGTATTGGTTGTTCTCGATCACGAAAATCACCGGCAAACCCCAGATGGCCGCCATGTTGAAGGTCTCATACACCTGACCCTGGTTCGCGGCACCGTCCCCGAAATAGGTGAAGGTGACGCGGCCGTTTTCCTTGTACTTGTCGGCAAATGCCAGCCCCGCGCCCAGCGGAACCTGCGCGCCGACGATACCATGCCCGCCGTAGAAGTGCTTTTCTTTCGAGAACATGTGCATCGAGCCGCCCTTGCCTTTGGACAGGCCACCGATGCGCCCGGTCAGTTCGGCCATCACGCCGCCCGGATCCATGCCGCAGGCCAGCATGTGGCCGTGGTCGCGGTACGAGGTGATGCGCTTGTCGCCTTCCTCTGCTGCGGCCTCAAGCCCGACAACAACGGCCTCTTGTCCGATATAAAGGTGGCAGAACCCGCCGATCAGGCCCATACCATAAAGCTGACCGGCCTTTTCCTCGAATCGGCGGATCAGCAGCATCTCGCGGTAGTATGTCTGGAGTTCTTCCGCAGAAACATTTGGTTTCTTTGTGGTTTTTCGCGCAGCCATCGTGGCGATCTCCCCCTTTCGGACAGATAGTTTAGCGTTAAACTATCTCATAAAGCATTTGGGGCTTTCTGGCGAGGGGAAATGTGACGCAGCGTTCGCCACGGCGCATCCCGGCCGAAACGCCGGGCCTGAGTTGCCTTTTCTGAATAGGGTCTTTGATCAGCGGATCACGATTTCGTCCGACCGGATCATGCCCAGAACCGAGCGCGCCTGCTGGTCCAGCAGGTCCAGATCCAGATAGGTGTCGGACAGACGCCGTGTCAGGTTTTCCATCTCGGCGATTTCGACATTCAGTTTTTCCAGACTGCGTAACAGAGCGTCCCGTTCCGCCGCAATTTCGACCCGCCGGAACAGGCCGTAATCCCCTTGAACAGCGGCAAAGGTGAAATACACACCCAGCATGAAAGCCACCGAGAAGAAGAGAACTGCACCCAAACCGGGCCGATGGGAACGGGACACTCTGTTTACCGCCGTATGAAAACTTGCCTCAATAACGGGCTCTTTCCGAGCCTCTGATCGCACTATGTCACAGGCGATTCGGGTTGTGAATCCCCTGATTCGGTTTTTTCATCAGTATTTCGTGTGTGTCCCGGTTAAAGCTCAGCGCCAGGACTGAAGCTGCTGATTTCTTGCGACCGTCTGCTCTTTCATGCAGGTCCAGTAGAACATGGGCGCAGCGCTGCCGCCGCCGGATAGTTCCTTGTCGCAGGTGGCGTCCCGCGCCTTTAGCCACGCACGTTGTTCCGCCAGAAGGGCATCGCCGTTGCCACGTGCATCAGCGACCGGCTTGATCTGTTTCCACAACCGGTTGAGGTCGCGGTCAACGGCTTCCCATTGTTCCTTGGCGCAGAAATTTGCATCAAGCTGTGTCTGGCCACCGCAACTGGATTGTGCTGTTGCAGGCCACGGCATTGCGAGAAGGATGAGCAGGTATAATGACCTCATGACATAATCCCCCGTTCAAATAGGGGATAATACCATGAACCGTGACAAGCGGCCAAATGCGATCAGTGCCGCTTATTGTTCCAGCGCAGCGACACCCGGCAGGGTTTTGCCTTCCATCCATTCAAGGAACGCACCACCTGCGGTCGAGATATAGGTGAAATCCTTGGCCGCACCCGACGCGTTCAGCGCCGCAACCGTGTCACCGCCACCCGCGACCGAAATCAGCTGACCCGACCGGCTGAGGGCTGCGGCTTTCAGGGCCGCGGCATTGGTGGCTGCGTCAAACGGCTCCAGCTCGAACGCGCCCAGCGGGCCGTTCCAGATCAGGGTCTGGCTTTTGTCGAAAATCGCGGTAATCGCGGTGACGCTTTCAGGGCCTGCGTCCAGGATCATGCCATCCGCAGGGCATTGATCGGCGGGCAGAACCTTGTGGGGCGCGTTGGCCTCGAATTTCTCGGCCACTACAACGTCACGCGGCAGGACGATCTGGCAGCCCGAGCTTTCGGCCTTGGCCAGAATTTCGGCGGCGGTGTCCTTCATCGCGGTTTCAGCCAGTGATTTGCCAACGCTGATACCTTGGGCGACAAGGAATGTGTTCGCCATACCGCCACCGATCACCAGGTAATCGACCTTGTCGATCAGATTGCCCAGCAGTTCCAGCTTGGTCGAGACCTTGGCGCCGCCGACAACCGCCGTTACCGGGCGCTTGGGTGCACCCAGTGCGCTTTCCAGCGCCTGCAACTCGGCCTGCATCAGGCGGCCCGCACAGGCAGGCAGCAGACGGGCGATGGCCTCGGTTGAGCTGTGGGCGCGGTGCGCGGCTGAAAACGCATCGTTGCAATAAATATCCCCCAGCTTGGCCATGCCAGCGGCCAGATCGGCGTCGTTTTTGGTTTCGGCCGCGTGAAAGCGGGTGTTTTCCAGCAGTAGGACCTGGCCGGGCTGCAAGGCAGCGGCGGCCAGTTCCGCCTCGGCCCCGACGCAATCGGCAGCAAACAGAACCTTTGCGCCAAAAGCGCTTTCCAAAGTCGGGACCAGTTGTTTCAGTGACAGGCTTTCACGCCGTTCGCCACCCGGACGGCCAAAATGAGCCAGAAGGATCGGTTTGCCGCCAGCGGCCAGAATATCGCGCACCGAGGGGACGATCCTTTGAATGCGGGTGGCGTCGGTCACAACACCGTCAACCACGGGCACGTTGATGTCCACACGCACCAGCACGCGTTTGCCGTTCAGGTCCATATCGTCCAGTGTTTTCCAGCCCATTGTGCGATCCTTGTCATTGGCAACCGATTTAGGCGGTTCTTTTCCTGCATTTTGCCCTCAGGTCAATGCGTCACTTGGCATTCGCACGCGTGCGTCATAGGTATTTGCGCAAGATAAACGACAGGAGGGCCTCATGGCCGAGATCAAAGACCCCGAAAACACAATCATCATCGAGCTGAAAGGCGGCAATGTCGTCATCGAGCTGCTGCCGGATGTAGCGCCTCTGCACAGTGCGCGGATGAAGGAACTGGCCCGTGGCGGTGAATATGACAATGTGGCCTTTCACCGTGTGATCGACGGTTTCATGGCGCAAACCGGCGACGTGCAGCATGGCGATATGGAAGACGGGTTCAACCTGCGCATGGCGGGCACCGGGGGGTCGTCACTGCCGAATGTTCCGGCAGAATTTTCCAAGCTGCCCCATGATCGCGGCACGCTGGGCGCGGCGCGCTCACAGAACCCGGATTCGGCCAATTCGCAGTTCTTCATCAACTTCAAGGACAATCACTTCCTGAACGGTCAGTACACGGTCTATGGCCGGGTCATCGACGGGATGGAGCATGTGGACGCCATCGTACGCGGTGAGCCGCCTGCAAGCCCGGACCGCATGATCAGCGTCAAGGTGGCCGCAGATGCATAAACTGGCTGCGGCTTTTGCCTTGCTGGCAAGCCCGGCGCTGGCCAGCGGTTTGCAGATCGAGGTCGAAGGGGAAGGGGCCAATGGCACAATCTCGATCGACCTGTTCGAAGATGTGGCACCCCAGCATGTGGAACAGATCACCGCTCTGGCCGCTGACGGTCAGTACGATGGCGTCGTGTTTCACCGCGTGATCGATGGCTTCATGGCGCAAACCGGAGACGTGCAATACGGCAACTCGGGCGCGGACGGCTTCGACATGCGCTATGCCGGGCGCGGCGGGTCTGATCGCGCGGACCTGCCGGCCGAGTTCTCGGACGTGAGTTTTGACAGGGGCGTTGTCGGCATGGCCCGGTCCAGCGATCCGGATTCGGCCAATTCGCAGTTCTTCATCATGTTCGCCCCCGGCCCGTTTCTGGACGGCCAGTATACCGTGGTTGGTCAGGTGACAGACGGTATGGATGTGGTTGACGCGATCAAGCGGGGCGAAGGTCAGAACGGTGCGATCATCGGTGCTCCGGATGTGATGAAAAAAGTTACCGTTACCGAATAAGATGATTTAGCCCGGCTTAAGCGCCGGGCTTTTTCTTTGGTCTATTGGTCGATGAAGTCGCGGATGGCACGGGTATAGGCACCAGGATCCTGAAAAGATGCGAAGTGGCTGACATCTTCCAGAACAAGCAACTTGGCGCCCGGAATCGCGTCAGCAATTGCTTGTGAATGCGCCATCAGAATGGCCTCGTCATGTGCGCTTTGAACCACAAGTGTCGGGACGGTGATCGATGACAGCGCCTCAAGCCCGCCGGGTTTTTCGGTGCCCCACATGGCGGCAACCCCACCAAGGAATGCCTCGAACCCGTCAGGGGTGGGGGACATGGCCGCATAATCTTGGGCCATCATGCCCACGTAAGTGCCAAACACCTCGTTGGTTTCCACCGAAGGATCGATCCCGTCCAGTGTGACATTGCCTGCGTGGGCAAAGTGACTGGCCAGCCGATCCGGGTTGGTGGTCGAGATTGAATACCCGATATTTGCCCCGTCGGACCAGCCGACTAGATGCACCTGATCGACCCCCAGATGATCCAGCAGCGCCAGATAATCCTGCGACAACAACTCGTAAGAATAAGGGCTGCCATCGTTGGTGGATCGTCCATGCCCGCGCGTATCCGCCACAATCACCCTGTGGTCCTGGGACAGGTCGGCAACCTGCGCGGCCCAGACATCGCCATGGGCAAGCCCGCCGTGGATCAACAGAACCGGGGTGCCGCCCGCATCGCCATACGTTGCGTAATACATGTTGATGCCGTTGATCTCTGCCGTGCCCGCCTCGGTGGCGGCGGGCATCTGGGGGACTTGCGGGATGCTCAGCCATTTGTCTTCGGCCCAGCCTGCCGTCGCGGCGCAGCTTAGGAAAAGTGCTGTAGTAAATATCTTCATTGTATCCTCCCGTTGAACCAAAGGCCGTGACCTAGCCAGATTTGACGGAAGGATACCGTGTTTTTCAGTAAACGGGATAATTACCTTTCCCGCGGGGATCAGTCATCCGAGGACATTGCTTTCCAGATCAAAGCGCCGATTGCGCCGCCAATCAGGGGGGCCACCCAGAACAGCCAGAGCTGAGCCAAAGCAGGGCCGTCGGCAAACAGGGCAACGCCGGTCGAGCGCGCCGGGTTGACGGAGGTATTCGTCACCGGGATTGAGATCAGGTGGATCAGGGTCAGCGCCAGACCGATGGCAATCGGAGCGAACCCGGCAGGTGCCTTGTCCGACGTCGCGCCCAGAATGATCAGAATGAAGAAAGCCGTCATCACGATTTCGATGATCAAAGCCGACATCAACGAATATCCCTGTGGCGAGGCCTCACCATACCCGTTTGACGCGAACCCACCGACACCAGCGAAATCGGGTGCGCCACTGACGATCAGGTACAGAACCACTGCGGCGGCAATTGCGCCAATGACCTGTGCAACCCAATAGGGCAGAAGGTCTTTGGCCGGAAACCGCCCTCCAATCATCAGGCCCAAACTGACCGCCGGGTTGAAATGCCCGCCCGAGATTGGGCCGACTGTATAAGCCATCGTCAAAACTGTAAGGCCAAAGGCAAAGGAAACACCAAGCCAACCGATGCCGACATCTGCGACACCAGCCGCCAGAACGGCACTGCCGCACCCCCCTAGAACCAACCAGAACGTGCCGAAGAACTCGGCAAGTAGTTTCGATGACATAGAAAATCCTCCGCCCAATAATGAGGTTAACCGTAATTCAAGAATTAACTTATGTTAAATTGTTGCGAACGGGGAATTTTTTACGACGCTTCCTCAATCGGGTCAGAACTGACCCCTGTGCCATAGAGCGGGATCAAGATGAAAAAGCTTTGACAGCTGTTCGTAGATTGCCGGGTCAGAGGATTTCAGTTCCTTCGGCCGTTCAAAGAACACTTCGACAGAAACGGCAAAGAATTCTTCGTGCCCTTCCGCGCCGTAGGGATCGATTACTGTGGGTTTTCCGTTTTCCACGGCATGAACATGTGCCTTATAACCGTTCAGAAAGGCGGTTTCCCACTCGCCAAAGCTTTGGCCATTGCTGAGCACGGGAACACCATTGGTTGCGCCCGAGAGGTCATCAAGCTGGTGCGCGAACTCGTGAAAGACGACGTTCCGGCCATCGTGATCATTCAGGGCACCGCGCTGGCTGTGGGCCCAGGACAAGATCACGGGGCCGCGGTTCCAGCTTTCCCCGCTGCGGATGATTTCCTGTTCGGTGACGACATAGCCACTGTGACGGCGCTGTTTTGATTTGAAGGCACCGGGGTAAACCAGAATGGTCGTCAGGTTGTCGTACCACTGGTCCGTATTCACCACGAGCAGACAGGCTTGCGCGGCAATCGACACCTGCATGTCTTCGGTAACGTCCAGCCCGTCGCAGCCGACGAAATCGACCTGATCAAGGAACAGGTTGATCTTTCCTTCCAGCGCCCCGCGCAGGTCTTTGGGCAGTTTCCGGATTATCGGCACCTGAGCGTTCACAATATCGCGCTGGTGCTGGGACAGCGATGTGGCCAGCAAGGTCAGGCGGGATTGTCTTTTCGACCAGAAGTGAAAGGCCGCAGCGCCAGCGATCAGCGCGACAACCGTCAGAAAAAGCAACATGGATCGACTGTAGCGCGATCAGAAAGGGACGAAAACGGGAATCCCGACCCCGAACGGTCGCGCAAAAGAAAAGACGCCACGGGTTGCCCCACGGCGTCCTGACAAGAAATGCAGTCTGCTTACTGTTTGACTTCTGCCGCCGGGTTCGATCCGGCTTTGGCGCTGCGGCCGGGGTTGAGGGGGTCGTCCTGACGCTGAACCGAGCCTTCGAAATGCGCGCCGCTTTCGATGGCAATGGTCTTGTGTATGATGTCGCCTTCGACCCGGGCCGTCGATGTCAGGCGAACCTTGAGACCACGCACGCGGCCAACGATGCGACCGTTGATCACAACGTCATCTGCGGTGACTTCGCCCTTGATCGTTGCCGATTCACCAATGGTCAGCAGATGGGCGCGAATGTCGCCTTCGACGGTGCCTTCCACCTGAATGTCACCGCTGGTCTTGATGTTGCCGGTGATGTGCAGATCCGAGGACAGGACCGAGGCCGGCGGCTTGGGCTTGGGTGCCATTGCAGGTTTCGCGTCAGCCGGAGCAGGGGCCGCTGGGGTCGCCGGAGCGGCAGGTTTGTCCGCCTCAGGTGCTTTGGGTGCGGGCTCGTTGATTTTGCTTTTAGAAAACATTTTTCGCAGCCTTGATGTAAGTCATTGGGTTTACGGGATTTCCGTTCACGCGCACCTCATAGTGAAGATGCGTGCCGGTGGACCGTCCGGTGCTACCCATATCAGCAATATGATCCCCGCGCGAGACCCTTTGGCCGACCTTTACGTTGATCTTGGTGTTATGAGCATAAAGTGTCTCAATTCCGAACGCGTGCTTGATTTTCACAAGGCGTCCGAAGCCTGATTGCCAGCCGGCATGCGTGACCACACCATCAGCGGTCGCGAATATATCTGTGCCTTGTGGTCCTGCAAAATCGACACCGTTATGCTGCCGGCGACCACCGGACTTGGGGTCACGCCGGTTGCCGTAGCCACTGGTGAAACGCACGGCAGAATGTACGGGATTGGCGAAGGGGGCCTTTTCCGCAGCAATCCGGTACAGGTTCAGCTGATCCATCTGGCGCAGCAACGTGTTTGCGCGGACTTCTTCGGGCGAAAGCTCGTCTTCTTCGCCGCGTGTGCTAAGGGATAAAGGGGTCAGCGGACCGCCCATACCGCTATATCCGCGCCGGACCTCTTCGATGATGCGATCGGTGGGCATTCCGGCCTGACGGAACATCTTGTCCAGAGGTTCGACCGAGATGACCATCGCCTCTTCCAGCTGGCGGAAGATTTCGTCGCTGCGTTCCTGCATCAGACGGATTTCAAGTTCCAGATCGTCCCGCTGTTCCAGCGCGTCCTGCGCGTTGGAGGCGATCAGATCGCGTTCTTTGGCCGTCCTCGCCAAGGCGTCGGTCATGAAGGCCATCTGTACCGGGGCGCTGGAAACCGCGGCATACATATCAGAGCCGCTGGTGTCCTGTTTCAATTGGGCCAGCTCTGAGCGCGCCTCTTCGCGCTGTTTCATCGTGGCGCGCAATGTCGTCTGGATAACTTCGATACCTGTCTCAAGCTCGCGGCGACGGTTTTCCGAGGCCAGCAGTTCCGACTGCATCGCGGAAATCTGGTCCAGCGCGGCATTGAACCGGTCCTGAGCGGCCAGTGCTTCATGTGCGCGGGAATCGCGTTCTGCCGACAGGGTGTTCAGGCGTTCCTGATAGATGGCTTGATCGCGCTTTGCCTGTTCCCGGAAATTCCCGGCCCCGATGCTGTCCATCAACAGTATGGCTGTCGCAACCGCTGTCCATCCGACCATGACGGCAACTCCGGCCACTGCGACCACCTGAGTTTCCGAACTGAGCCGGATAAACCTTGTGTCCTTGTCGGATTTCAGAAAGACCCGGCGTTCCGGGAAATGCCTCTCAAGCAGTGAGTGCAGTTTTATTGTCAGACGTGTTCGCACGCGCCCTACCTTTCATCCCCAAGATCGGAACCGGTCGTGAGTGCCTGCCGTCCCTTGCGCCGATTGCATAAAGCGGCAGGGACGTTCGGGCAAGTTTGTTGACCAATCAAGTGCAAATGGCGCTGATATCCCGCAAAGATCGGCGAGATTTTGCCGAAAATTACGCAGAAGTGTCAGTTCGAGAGGTCTCCGGGCGCGGGCAGGTCTTCGGTCAGGGGCCAGTAGAAATCGGGGGGCAACCCGGCTTCGGCCCGTTTTTCTTCGTTGAAGGGGGGCTTGAGAACACCGTGGAAGTACCGCCGGACCAGCGCGTGAAACACATCCTTGGGGTCGGCATTTTCGCGGCCGCACAGGAAGTGGAACCATTTTGAGCCGTAAGCGACGTGGCCGACCTCTTCGGCATAGATTACCTCGAGCGCGGCGATGGCCTGCTCGGCCTTGGCCTTGCGGAATATCTCGATCATGCCGGGGGTCACATCCAGCCCACGCGCCTCAAGCACCATGGGCACAACGGCCAGCCGCCCCATCAGATCTTCGGCAGTATCTTCGGCAGCGCGCCACATACCGGCATGAGCGGGTAGGGCACCATAATGGCTGCCCATCTGTTCCAGACAATCGCAGACCATCTCGAAATGGCGCGATTCTTCTTCGGCGCATTTCACCCAGTCATCGTAGAACCCGATGGGCATGGGTACATGGCCAAAGCGCGCGATGATGTCCCAGTGCAGATCGACAGCGTTCAGCTCGATATGGGCAACCGCGTGTAGCAGGGCAATGCGCCCGGCCTCGGTACCTGGTTTCCGTTTGGGTACCTCACGCGGGGACAACAGCGCGGGCTTGTCCGGGCGCGCGGGGGACACGGGCGGTGATGCGGTGCCGATCTCGATGGGTTCACCCTCGGCCTTGCGGGAGGCAAACCACGCGGCGGCATGGGCTTTGGACAGGGCGGTTTTAGCCCGCCCGTCCGCTGTTGTCAGAACCTCTGTCGCCATCTGTGTCAGTGTTTTGGGCACCGGGTCGCTCCGCCTTTGGCATGTCAGCGCGGGTGATAGACCGGATGGCGCGGCAGGTCGAGGGGGGCTTAGATCGCCTTCACCGTTTCCAGCACCTCATCCACATGGCCGGGCACCTTGACCTTGCGCCAGACCTTGGCAATGCGTCCTTCGCTATCAATGACAAAGGTTGATCGCTCGATCCCCATCGATTTCCGGCCATACATGTTCTTTTCAACCCATACGCCATAGTCCTCGCAGACGGTCGTGCCTTCGTCCGACAACAGCGGAGTGGTCAGCCCGTGTTTGGCGACAAACTTGTCATGCTTGGCGACGCTGTCCCGCGAAATGCCGAAAACGTGAGCCCCTGCATCGGTAAACGCCTGAAGCTGCTCTGAGAAACCGATGGATTCCTTGGTGCAGCCCGGCGTATCATCACGGGGATAGAAGAACAAAACCACGGTGCCACCGCGCAACGCCGAAAGCGTCACCTCGCCACCGCCGTCGCGCGGCAAAGTGAAGTCGGGGGCGATGTCTGAAACGTCGGGCATTGGAAACTCCGCTAAAGGTTTTTAAAGGCTGCCCATCATCATAGGGCAACGCGTGCGGGTTGGAAGGCGTGGATAGCAAATTGAAGCAGCACGAAGACGACGAAGCAAAGCCGGGCAAGCCTGTGCGCCGTCGGTCGCGCCGCCGCACCGCTGGTCTGTGGGCTATGCGTGGGGCCATCGTGCTGGTGCTTCTGGCGATGTTCACCGGTTTCATGGTCGTGGGACAGAGGATGCACGCGCCGGTCTGGCTGCGCGACAGGGTCGAAGCCCGGCTGGAACGGGCGCTGGGCGGGCTGCAAATCCGGTTTGGAGACGCCAGTTTCATCATCCACGAAGGCTGGCGCCCCCGTCTGCGGCTGACCGATGTTGCCATCAGTGACGCGGCAGGCCAGCAGATTGCGCAGGTTTCCGACATGCGCGCCAGCCTGGCCATGCGCCCCTTGCTGCGCGGTCAGGTCCGGCCCAAGCGCATCATTCTGAGTGGCGCGCAGATCGCCATGACCCGCGATCAGGACGGGGCGCTGACCCTGACCGTAGGATCCGGCAGCGCGCCGGTTCAGGAAGCGCCGAACCTTGCACAGCTAATCGAGGCCTCGGACGAGGTGTTTCAGTCTCCGATCCTGTCGGCACTGACCTCGGTCGAATTTGATGCGATCACCCTGGATTACCGCGACCTGCGACAGGGGCGGTCGTGGGTTCTGGACGGTGGGCATATTCAGGCGAACCGCAGTGGCAACGAAGTGCGGCTTGCGACCGGGTTTTCGGTTCTGTCGGGGCGTGACTATGTCAGCAGTATCGAGGCCAACTATACCAGCGTACTGGGCACGCTTGCCGCCAGCTTTGGCATCTCGGTCACCGATCTTCCGGCCGAGGACATAGCAGGCCAAAGCCCCGCCCTTGCCTGGTTGCAGGTTCTGCGCGCACCGATTTCAGGGGCCTTGCGCGGCAGTGTCGATGAAAACGGGGCCACAGGAACCGTGTTCGCAACCCTCAATCTGGGGGCCGGGGCGGTGCAGCCCAACCCGGAAACGCGCCCTGTTCCTTTCGAATCTGCCCGCACGTATTTCACCTATGACCCGAAAGCCCAGATGCTGGACTTCAATGAGGTGTCGGTGGTGTCGGCCTGGGGCACAGTTCAGGCCGATGGAAAGGCATTTCTGCAAGGGGCTGAAGACGGTGTGCTGGACAGTCTGGAGACGCAGCTGCGCTTGTCCGGGATCAATGTGAACCCGGCGAACCTGTTCCCAGAGCCGATTCAGCTGTCGCGTGCCAGCGTGGATTTCAAGATGGCGTTCAACCCGTTCCAGCTGCGCCTTGGCCAGATGACCATCGAGGATCCGGGCCACACCGTGCGCGCCTTCGGGGTATTGCACGGGCGTCCCGATGGCTGGGCTGTGGCGCTGGATGCCCATCTGGATCAGATGAGCTCGGACAATGTTCTGAGTTACTGGCCCGAGCGTCTGGCGCCGAAGCCACGGGAATGGGTGACGGAAAACCTCTATCAGGGGGTTTTGTCGGACATGGATTTCGCCCTGCGTCTGGAGCCCGGTTCCAAACCGGATCTGTATCTTGATTTCGGGTTTGAACAGGCCAAGGTCCGCTTTGCCAAGACCCTGCCGCCGATCGAGAATGCACAGGGGCAGGCCAGTCTGATCGACAGCCGGTTTACGGTCACCGCACAGCACGGGGTGGTGATCGCCGATGACGGGGGGAGTGTGGATGCCGCGGGGACGTCCTTCATCATACCTGACACGGATATCAAGAAATCCGCACCTGGCATCGCGCGTATTCAGGCAAGGGGCAGCGTGACCTCTGCGTTGTCGCTGCTGGACCGACCACCGCTGGAATTGCTGAGCAAGGCCGGGTTGCCCGTTGACGTTGCCAAAGGCACGGTTGCGTTGACCGGAACGCTGTCCCTGCCGCTGATAAAAGAGCTGAAGTTTCAGGATACCGAATTTCACTTCAACGGAACGCTGGCCAATCTGTCCAGTGACCGTCTGGTGCCGGGATTTTCCGTAAGTGCTCCGATGCTGGATATTTCCGGCACTCAGTCGGGTGTTCAGATTCAGGGACTGGGTCAGTTCGGCGATGTACCGCTAGAGGCGCTTTGGCAGCAACCCATTGACGGCGAAACCGAACAGCGCAGCACCTTGACCGGCCAGATCGAACTGTCCCCGCGTCTGATGGATGAGATCAGGGCCGGCCTGCCGCCGGGGATGCTGACGGGCAAAGGAACTGCCGATATTACACTGGGCCTGGGCGCTGGGGTACCTCCGAAACTGTCTGTTGTTTCGGACCTTCAGGGCGTGGCACTTGCCATCCCCGAACTTGGCTGGCGCAAGGCAGCGAACACCACGGGATCGCTGACTGCGGACGCGACGTTGGGCGCGCAGCTGAAGGTGGACGACCTGCGGATCGATGCAGCGGGACTGCGCACAACCGCATCCATTTCCTTTCACGAAAACGGTGAATATGACCGCGTCCAGTTCAGCTCGTTCGACCTGGGGGACTGGCTTGCGGTTCCAGCGGAGCTGATCGGGCGGGGGGCTGCTGTCCCGGATATCCGCGTCTTAGGCGGTGTGCTGAACATGGGGCGTGCGAATTTCGGGGAAAGCGGCGGAGGATCGGGCGGCGGCGGGGCCCCCGGGCCGAAGCTGGACGTGGCACTGGACCGTCTTCAGGTCACCGAATCTGTCGCGCTGACAGGTTTCCGGGGGGCGTTCCAGACAACCGGTGGCGTAAATGGCACCTTCACAGCGCGGGTGAACGGCGGTGCGGCTGTTTCCGGTCAAGTGACCCCGCGAGGAAATCGAAGCGCCGTTGACCTGACGTCGAAAGACGCGGGGGCCGTTTTGCGATCAGCCGGGGTTCTGACACAGGCGCGCGGCGGTGATCTGGACCTGAAGCTTGAGCCAGTAGCTGCGCCCGGCAGTTACGACGTGATCCTGAAGATCGTTAATACCCGGATCACCGATGCCCCGGCCATGGCCGCGATCCTGAACGCGATCAGCCTTGTTGGTCTGCTGGACGAGATGGCCGGGCAGGGGATCTTCTTTTCGGCGATTGACAGCCGCATGAGGATATCGCCCACCGACATCAAAGTGCTGAGTGGCAGCGCTGTTGGCCCGTCAATGGGGCTTTCGTTTGATGGCACAATCGACACCGTGAACAGCCTGCTGAACCTGCGGGGGGCGATTTCACCGATTTACCTTCTAAATGCCGTTGGCAGCGTATTTACCCGCAAGGGTGAAGGCGTCTTTGGGTTCAATTACACGCTCACCGGGCCGATATCCTCGCCCAAAGTCGCGGTGAACCCTCTGTCCGGTCTGGCGCCCCTTTTTCTGCGTGATCTCTTGCGTCAGCCTGCGCCGACGGTCTCGGACGGCCCCAATGCTGCGCCGGTGGAACCTGACGAGCCGAAACCGACTTTTGGCTCTCCTCCCAGTGACCGCTGACGGGATATGGCCGAATCTTTTGTGGGGTTGTAAGGCGCGGTCATGAAGCTCAGCGATTTTGATTTTGACCTGCCCGACGACCTGATTGCCACGCGGCCTGCCAGCCCACGATCCTCTGCCCGCCTGCTTGTGGCGCAGGGGGGTGCTACAGTGGACAGCCACGTGTTCGATCTGCCCGATTTTCTGCGGCCAGGTGACCGACTGGTGCTGAACGACACGCGCGTTATCCCGGCGCGCCTGAACGGGCGGCGCCACAGGGACAGCGCGCAAGGCCCGGTTTCCGCCGGGATCGAGGCCACTCTGCTGGATCCGCAAGCCGATGGCACCTGGTCTGCGCTCATCAAGCCGCTTAAGAAAGTGAAGCCGGGGGAAGTGATCGTGTTTTCGGCCGATCTGAGCGCGACGCTGGATCGGGTGGAAGACGGGCAGGCCTTTTTGCGCTTCAATCTTAGCGGAGAAGATTTCGACAAGGCGCTGGATCAGGCCGGTGCGATGCCGTTGCCGCCCTATATTGCCGCCAAACGTCCGGCGGATGAGCAGGACAAGACGGATTATCAGACCATCTGGGCCCGCAGGTCCGGTGCGGTGGCAGCCCCGACCGCCTCGTTGCATTTTGACGATGCCCTGATGCAGGCTTTGTCGGACCGGGGTGTCGCCGTCACACATGTGACCCTGCATGTCGGCGCCGGAACCTTTTTGCCGGTCAAGGTCGAGGATGTGACAACCCACAAGATGCATGCCGAATGGGGGCAGGTCAGCGCCGAGGCTGTTGCCGAGATTCAAGCCACCAAAGCTGCGGGCGGGCGTGTCATCCCGGTGGGCACCACCGCCCTGCGCCTGATCGAAAGCGCTGCGCGTTCGGGCACGATCGAACCGTGGGAAGGTGACACCGATATCTTCATCTATCCCGGTTTCCGGTTTCATGTGACCGATGCGCTGATGACAAACTTTCATCTGCCAAAATCCACGCTGCTGATGCTGGTTTCAGCGTTAATGGGTCAGGACCGGATGCGCGAGGTTTACGCCCATGCCATCGCGCAGAAATACCGGTTCTTTTCTTATGGCGATGCGTCGCTTTTGATCCCCGGATAGGCGCGCATACGGCATCACCGACAGGGAATGTCGTAGACAAGCGCGATGGAAGCGGTCTTTGATCGCAGAACAAAACTCAAACAAGGTTGGCACCTATCGGAGGCCCAAATGATTCAGGTTCTGTCCAGCGCATGGGCATTGTTGCTCGGCATGGGGTTGCTGATGGTCGGAAACGGCCTTCAGGGCACGATCCTGGGTGTTCGTGGACAGCTTGAGGGATTTTCGACCCTTGAGATGTCTTTTGTAATGTCAGCTTATTTCGTTGGTTTTCTGGGCGGTTCACGGCTTGCGCCCGAGATGATCCGGCGTGTTGGCCATGTGCGGGTCTTTGCGGCACTGGCGTCTTTCATTTCGGCCGTGATGATCATGTATCCGATGCTGGCAGACCCGATTGCCTGGGTTCTGGGGCGCGTGGTGATCGGGTTCTGTTTCTCGGGCGTTTACGTCACTGCGGAAAGCTGGCTCAACAACGCAGCCAATAACGAAAATCGCGGGCAGGCCCTGTCGCTTTACATGATCGTTCAGATGTTGGGTATCATCGGCGCGCAGGGCCTTTTCCTGTTGGGCGACCCTGCCGGGTACGAAACATTCGTGATTGCCTCGATCCTTGTTTCGGTTTCTTTCGCACCGATTTTGCTGTCGATCTCACCAACTCCGGCGTTCGATACCACCAAGCCGATGACGCTGCGGGAGTTGATGAAAAGCTCTCCGCTGGGGTGTGTCGGCATGTTCCTGCTGGGGGGCGTGTTCTCGGCGCAGTTCGGGATGTCGGCGGTTTATGGAGCTCAGGCCGGATTGTCCTTGGTTGAAATCTCGGCGTTTGTGGCGGCGTTCTATGTTGGGGCAATTGTCCTGCAATACCCGCTGGGCTGGTTTTCCGACCGGATGGACAGGCGTTTCCTGATCCTGTTGGTCGCGGCAACCGGTGCAGTTGGCGCCGTCAGTGGTATGCTTTATGGTTTTTCCTTCGAAATCCTTCTGGCGTCTGCTTTTGTGATCGGCGGAATGACCAACCCTTTGTATTCATTGCTAATTGCGCACACCAACGATTTTCTGGAATACGAAGATATGGCCGCGGCATCCGGCGGCCTGATCTTTATCAACGGCCTTGGTGCAATTACCGGACCCGTTATCACAGGTTGGCTGATGGGTGACGCGGTGTTTGGCCCGCCGGGCTTTTTCCTGATCATCGCCGTATTGCTTGTCGCGTTGGCCGCCTATTCGGTCTACCGGATGACACAGCGTGCAGCAGTTCCTGTTGATGAAACCAGCACCATGTCGACGCTCTATCCCACCGCGTCGCCCGTTGCGTTCGAGGTCGCACAGGAAGTTGCCATTGAGGCGGCAGAAGCCGAGTTCGAAGAAGGCGTGCGCGAAACCGCTTAAGACACGAAATTATGTCGGTTGTGTTGCAATATGTTACTGTAACAGTTCTGTAAAAGGGACTTTAATGACGTTACGTCTGGGGCGCGGGCAATTGACGGAGTTTAAGGCAATGGTAACGCCTGAAGAAGTATTGAGTTTTTGGTTAGATGAAGTTGGCCCTAAGGGTTGGTATCTTGAAGATGAGGCGCTGGATGCAGACATTCGGGCGCGGTTTCAGTCAACTTGGGAAGCAGCGGCAGCGGGTCGGTTCTCGCTCTGGCTGACTTATCCCAGTGGGGCGCTTGCCTATATCATCCTGACAGATCAGTTCCCGCGCAACATGTTCCGAGGGGAGGCGCGTGCCTTCTCGACCGATCGCGCGGCTTTGGCGGCAGCAAAATGTGCAGTCGACAAAGGCTGGGACAAAAAGATTGACGAACCGGCCAGACAGTTCTTTTACCTGCCCATGATGCACTCGGAAAACCTGTGTGATCAGGAACGCTGTGTGCGTCTGATCTGCCAAAACATGAGCAGTGACGCAAGCAACCTTCTGCACGCCAGAGCGCATCGCGAGGTGATCCGCAAGTTCGGTCGTTTCCCGTATCGGAACGCGGCGCTGTCCCGCAGCTCGACCCCGCATGAAACTGCCTATGTCGATATGGGCGGGTACGGCACGACCGTGCGCGAACTACAGGCAACGGGCTGAGCGCGAAGCCGCAACCGCGCTTTGGTCGCGGCTGCGCTTTATGACTCCGGTGTACATCCCCGCAATGCCAAAACGCGTTCTGCCGCGATATCGGCACCGGTTTGGATCGCCTGCGCAATCAGCACTTCTGGCGTGTCAGCAAGTTCCGAAATCCGCTCCTGAACCGTTTGCAGCTTCTGTTCTGCTGCATTCAGGCGCCCCAGCGTTGCCCGGAGGTTTTGCGCGGCTTGGCTGTCTGCCAACGTGTCTTGTTGTAAAAGTACCGTCAAATCAGTCCGCAACGCCGCAAGCTCGTCCCGAATGCCCTTTGCCTCATCCCGGAGGGGGGCCACGGCCTGAACCGTTTGCGAGACTTCAGCAGTGATGCTTTCGGCTTTCGACGCCAGTTTCCAGCCCAGAAACAGGCACAGCGCAACAAGTATCAATGTGGCGTTGAGCAGGGCAAGCAGCAGATCTTTCAGAGTTTTGGCCATGGTCAGCCCCTTGAATGGGTTGAGAAAAGAATAGGTCCGACCGGTGTCGGCGTTTCTTTTCTAGCCATTGCATGGCCCGGGGTATAGGCTGAATTCCGCAAGTTCAGGCATCGCTTACCCTGCGTCCTATTTGTCGCGGGATCGGTATATTGATGCGTTCCGAATAATAGTTTAATGGTAAACTAAATTTTCAACTCCTGCGCCGAGAGGAACACATGGCTGCACAATCCTATGATCTGATCGTAATCGGGGCTGGCCCCGGCGGCTATGTCGCTGCAATCCGCGCAGCCCAGCTGGGCTTGAAAACCGCGGTTGTCGAGCGCGAGCATTTGGGGGGGATCTGCCTGAACTGGGGCTGTATTCCCACCAAGGCGCTGTTGCGGTCGTCCGAAGTGTTCCATCTGATGGAGCGCGCCAAGGATTTCGGTCTGAAAGCCGAAAAGATCGGATATGATCTGGATGCGGTGGTCAAACGATCCCGTGGCGTGGCCGCACAGCTGTCAGGTGGCATAGGCCACCTGTTGAAGAAGAACAAGGTTGCCGTCGTGATGGGGCAGGCCACGATCCCAGCAAAGGGCAAGGTCAGCGTCAAGACCGACAAAGGCACCGAGGAACTGACCGCCAAGAACATCATTCTCGCAACCGGGGCACGGGCGCGGGAACTGCCGGGCCTTGAAGCTGACGGCGATCTGGTCTGGACCTACAAGCACGCGCTGCAACCGCCGCGGATGCCGAAAAAACTGCTCGTCATCGGGTCTGGTGCAATCGGCATCGAGTTTGCCAGCTTCTACAATACGCTGGGCGCAGACACCACGGTTGTCGAGGTGATGGACAGGGTGTTGCCGGTAGAAGATGCCGAGATCAGCGCATTGGCCAAGAAGGCGTTCACCAAACAGGGCATGACCATCATGGAAAAAGCCATGGTCAAGCAGCTGGACCGTGGCAAGGGGAAGGTGACCGCGCATATCGAGATTAAAGGCAAGGTTGAAAAACACGAGTTCGACACAGTGATCTCGGCCGTTGGGATCGTTGGCAATGTCGAAAAGCTTGGTCTGGAAGCTCTGGGTGTCAAGATCGACCGGACACATGTGGTCACGGACGCGTATTGCCGCACCGGTGTTGAGGGCCTTTTTGCGATCGGTGATATTGCGGGGGCGCCCTGGCTTGCGCACAAAGCAAGCCACGAGGGTGTCATGGTCGCGGACCTCATCGCGGGTCAACATGCGCACCCGGTCAAACCCGAAAGCATCGCAGGGTGCACCTATTGCCAGCCTCAGGTTGCCTCGGTTGGATATACCGAAGCAAAAGCCAAAGAGCTGGGTTACGACATCAAAGTCGGCCGTTTCCCCTTTATCGGCAATGGCAAGGCCATCGCTTTGGGTGAGCCTGATGGGCTGATCAAAACCGTGTTCGATGCCAAAACAGGCGAGTTGCTGGGCGCCCACATGATCGGTGCCGAAGTTACCGAACTGATCCAGGGTTACGTGGTCGGTCGCCAGCTGGAGACAACGGAAGAAGACCTGATGAACACTGTCTTCCCGCACCCGACACTGTCAGAGATGATGCACGAAAGTGTGCTGGATGCCTATGGCCGCGTGATCCATATGTAAGACCGGCGTATTTGCCCCTTCCGGGCGGGGGGCTCTGCCCCCGCCGCGCGTGCCGCGCGCCTCCCCCGGGATATTTTGGGCCAGATGAAGCAGGGATCCATTATTCATCTGGCTGCAAATATCCCGGAGCGCGAGGCAGAGCCTCGCAAAAAAAACTATGTGTTCAAAGCATCCAGAATGCGCGCCCATGACCGGATGCCCTTGTGGAAGCTTTTCACGTCATATTTCTCGTTCGGCGAATGGATGGCATCATCTTCGTTTGCATAGCCAACCAGCATCGAGTCGAGCCCTAGAACGGTGTTGAAATAGCCGACAACAGGGATTGATCCCCCCATGCCGGTGAACACTGCCTCGCGGTCCCACTCATCCGACAGCGCGCCGCGCGCGGCTTCGAATTCGGGTCGGGTGATATTCATGACCGACGCGGGAGAGCCTTCCATGTCGTTGTCCCAGACCACTTTGGCGTCCGGGGACAGCCGATCCTCGACATGTTTGCGGATTTTGGCGCGCAGCGCGTCCGGGTCCATGTCACCAACAAGGCGGCAGGTGATTTTGCAATGGGCCTCGGACGGAATAACGGTTTTGGAGCCCGCACCGTTATAACCGCCCCACAGCCCGTTCACTTCGAGCGTTGGTCGTGCCCATTGTTGCTCCAAGGTGGAGTACCCCTTTTCGCCATGCGGCTGGGTGTAGCCGACCGAATTCAGATAATCCGCTTCGTCGAAGCCGCAATTCTGCCATTGGCGCAACTGGTCTTCGGGTACTTCATGCACACCTTCGTAGAATCCGTCGACCGCGACCCGTCCGGTTTCGTCGTCATAAAAAGAGGTCACGATTTTCGACAGTTCGCGCAGCGGATTCAGGCCCGGGCCGCCATAGTGGCCGGAATGCAGGTCGATGCGCGGCCCCACAATGGTAAACTCGTCCTTCAGCATGCCCCTCAACTGCGCCGCAATCGACGGAACGCCGCGTGATACCATGGATGTATCGCAGACCAGCGCCAGATCCGCTTTGAGTTCGGCGGCATTTTCCTTGAGGAAAGGAACCAGTGAGGGCGAGCCTGATTCTTCTTCGCCCTCGAAAAAGAAAGTGATGCGGCAGGGCAAGGATCCGTGCACGGCCTTCCAGGCGCGGCAGGCTTCGACAAAAGTCATCAGCTGACCCTTGTCGTCTGATGCTCCGCGTCCGCGGATGACTGGACCGGTTTCGGTGTCCTCAATGGCGGGATCGAACGGATCCCGGTTCCACAGGTTCAGCGGATCGACCGGCTGCACATCGTAGTGGCCGTAAAACAGGAAATGCGGAGCAGTCGCGTCCTCACCCACGTGACCGACAACTATTGGGTGGCCCGGTGTTTCCCGTTTCTCAGCCGCAATCCCTATGCTGTTCAGATCAGCAACCAGCCAGTCCGCGGCGCGGCTGACCTCGGCCTTGTATGCGGGGTCGGTCGAGATCGACGGGATACGCAGTAGTTCCATCAGGCGGTCGATCGAGGTTTGCAAATCTTCGTCAATCCGGTTCAGCACGGCGTCTAGCGACATGGGAGGCTCCTGCCTGTTTTGTTGTTCCTGCGAACCCTAGCAGCGTTGCCGGCGCCGTCCAGAGGTGTTGACACGGATTGCGGCCTGGCAGTGTGATCTTTGGGTAGGGGGCGAGACCTGCGTCGTTTCCACGCGTCCGATGGCCGTAACTTTACTTGTCGGATGGGGTGCAAACTTATATTTGATGCAAATCAAAGTTGGGTTCACCTTTTCGGCTGTAACCAGCTGAATAAGGGAACACAAAGCCACCGAAGCAGAGTAAGCTGTGGGAGGTGACGGAAATATCGCCCAATGGGAAACCGGAAACGGGCGTTCAAGGAGGGTCCTTTGGACTATACTGCTCAGCTCGATTCAGCGATCGCCAGGCTGCATGACGAAGGACGTTACCGGACCTTTATCGATATCGAACGTCGCAATGGGCATTTCCCCCATGCGGTGCGCACGCGTTCGGACGGGTCACAGCAGAATATCACCGTATGGTGCGGCAATGATTATCTGGGTATGGGGCAAAACCCGGTCGTTTTGAATGCAATGCACGAAGCTGTTGATGCAGCCGGTGCAGGTTCGGGCGGTACGCGCAATATCTCGGGCACGACGGTTTATCATAAAAGGCTTGAGGCTGAACTGGCCGATCTGCACGGCAAGGAAGCCGCGCTGCTTTTTACCAGTGCCTATATCGCCAATGACGCAACGATCAGCACGCTGCCCAAACTGTTCCCGGGCCTGATCATCTATTCTGACGCGCTGAACCATGCCTCGATGATCGAAGGCGTGCGCCGGAACGGCGGGGCTAAGCGCATCTTCCGGCACAATGATGTGGCGCATCTGCGCGAACTGCTTGAGGCGGACGACCCCGCCGCGCCCAAACTGATCGTATTCGAGTCGGTTTACTCCATGGATGGCGATTTTGGTCCGATCGAGGAGATCTGTGATCTGGCAGATGAATTCGGCGCACTGACTTATATCGACGAAGTGCACGCGGTAGGCATGTATGGCCCGCGCGGCGGCGGTGTGACCGAGCGCGATAACCTTGCCCACCGGATCGACATCATCAATGGCACGCTGGCAAAGGCCTATGGCGTGATGGGCGGCTATATCGCGGCCAGCGCCAGGATGTGCGACGCCGTGCGGTCATACGCACCGGGCTTTATCTTTACCACGTCCCTGCCACCTGCGGTTGCGGCCGGGGCTGCCGCATCTGTTGCCTACCTGAAGACCGCACCTGAACTGCGCGAGCAGCATCAGACGCAGGCCAAAATCCTCAAGCTGCGGTTGAAGGGGATGGGACTGCCGCTGATCGACCACGGAAGCCATATCGTGCCCGTGATCGTCGGAAACCCGGTCCATACCAAGAAGCTCAGCGATATGCTGTTGGATGATTTCGGCATTTATGTGCAACCGATCAATTTCCCGACCGTTCCGCGTGGAACCGAGCGTCTGCGCTTTACCCCTTCACCGGTGCATGGGCCTGACGAAATGAACCGTCTGGTGCAGGCGATGGACGAACTTTGGTCACATTGTGCGCTAAATCGCGCCGAACTTGCCGGTTAACCTCACGCCAAAGTGTGCAACGTATTTGCCGCGTGTTAAGCTTACGCTAACAAAATTGGCGGACGAATCGTTTTGGGGATGATTCGCCGCTAACGCGAAACGCGCGACAGGCAGAATGGGGCAGCAGGAATGATTGGGCGCAGATCACAGCGCGAATCTGATGAGGATGTAGATGTCAGACCAAAAGGGTTTGACGACTACGAAGTACGCCTTGGTGACAAGATGCGCGGCGAACGCGCAACCATGGGCAAATCCCTGTTGGATGTTCAGCGCGAGCTGAGGATCAAAGCCAACTACATTGCTGCCATCGAAAACGCAGATCCTGATGCCTTTGACACGCCCGGCTTTATTGCCGGGTATGTGCGTTCTTATGCGCGTTATCTGGGGATGAACCCGGATGAAACATTCTCGACTTTCTGCGCGGAAAGCGGTTTTGCGGTCGCGCATGGCATGTCGGCCGAAGCCTCGGTAGTGCGAAAGCCGACCGGCGCGCTTCCGGCGCGCGGGCCAATGGGGCGCGATCCCTTCATCTCGCCCAATACGCCGTATATTCCGGGCAAGGAATCTCTGGTCAGTCAGATTGAACCGCGCGCCATCGGCTCGTCGCTGGTGCTGTTGGCGGTTATTGGTGGCATCGGCTATGGCGGGTGGGCCGTTCTGAACAAGATCCAGCAGGTGCAGGTCAGCCCGGTTGAACAAGCGCCTGTGGTGCTTTCCGACCTTGATCCACTTGATGCCGTGCGCGGTGGTATTGGCGAGGACGAGGTGGCAGTGGCGAACACCGAGGCATTGGACCGTCTCTATCGTCCGCAGGCCTTGGATGTGCCGGTTCTGGTTGCCCGCGATGCGCCGATCTCGACCCTTGATCCACGCGATGTCGGAACCTTCCGCCCACCAAGCCTGCCGCAGTTCGAAGTTGCCGAAGTGCACACCGTTGAACGACCAGCCTTGCCGCAGGTCGTGGAACAGGTTGATACCACGCTGAAAATCGTAGCTGTCGATCCGGCTTGGATGCGGGTAACGGCGGCAGATGGCAGTGTCATTTTCGAAGGCACCCTTGGAACGGTCGAGCAAGGCAGTGTCTTTGAGGTTCCGCTGACAGAAGAACCGCCGCTGTTGCGGGCAGGGGCGTCGGGATCGGTATATTTCTCGATGAACGGCGAGCACTATGGCCCGGCAGGGGCGCCCGGCACAGTTGCCAAAGGGGTGATCCTTTCGAAAGACGCGGTGTCTGAAGTTTATGCCGTTGCCGATCTTGAGGCGGAACAGAACAGCGCACTCAAGCAGCTGGTGGCTGAGCTGCAAACCGCGGCGACAGAAGCGCCCGCCGATTGATCTTGCCATTGCGGTAACCCCTTTGCCGGACTATCTACTGTCGCAACTCAGGCAGACGCGGATCCGTCCTTATGTCCCTTAATCACGTGCGCCCCTGGCGCGACATTTATCGTCGTAAATCCCGTCAAATCATGGTCGGCAACGTCCCTGTTGGGGGCGATGCCCCGATCGCTGTTCAGACCATGACCAACACCCTGACCACCGATGTGGCGGCAACGGTGGCGCAGGTTCAGGCCGCAGCGGAGGCTGGCGCGGATATCGTGCGCGTTTCAGTCCCCGATGAGGCGTCGGCTAAGGCATTGAAAGAGATCGTGCGCGAAAGCCCGGTGCCCATCGTTGCGGACATCCATTTTCACTATCGTCGTGGTATCGAAGCGGCCGAGGCAGGCGCTGCCTGTCTGCGCATCAATCCCGGCAACATCGGCGATGAGCGCCGGGTGAAAGAAGTCATTCAGGCCGCGCGCGACCACAATTGCTCGATCCGCATCGGCGTGAATGCGGGCAGTCTGGAAAAGCACCTGCTTGAGAAATATGGCGAGCCGTGCCCCGAGGCGATGGTCGAAAGTGGGTTAGAACATATCCGGATTCTGCAAGACAACGACTTCCACGAGTTCAAGATTAGTGTGAAAGCCAGCGACGTATTCCTGTCCGCCGCCGCGTATCAGGGCATAGCCGAAGCCACAGATGCGCCCATCCATCTGGGTATCACCGAGGCGGGCGGGCTGGTGTCCGGCACCATCAAATCTGCCATCGGGTTGGGCAACCTGCTGTGGATGGGGATCGGTGACACGATCCGCGTCAGCCTGTCTGCCGATCCGGTAGAAGAGGTTAAGGTCGGCTTTGAAATCCTCAAATCCCTTGGTCTGCGCCACCGGGGCGTCAATATCATCTCATGCCCGTCCTGCGCGCGGCAGGGGTTTGACGTTATCAAGACCGTCGAGGCGCTGGAACGTCGTCTGGAACACATCAAGACACCGATGAGCCTGTCGATCATCGGTTGCGTGGTCAACGGTCCGGGCGAGGCGCTGATGACCGATGTCGGGTTTACCGGTGGCGGGGCCGGGTCCGGGATGGTCTATCTGGCAGGCAAGGCCAGCCACAAGATGTCCAACGATCAGATGATCGACCACATCGTGGAACAGGTCGAAAAGAAAGCGGCCGAATTGGACGCGACTGCGGAAGCGGCAGAGTAGTGTGGGGTCGGCTGTGTCGGTAAGGCAGACATAGCCGACCTTACTCATCCCTTGCCCAAGTGCCTGAGCTGTTGCTAACTTGTTTCGTGACTGAACGATGCCTGTTTCGCCGCTGGTTCCGTCGGTAAACAGACCAGCGCGGACCCATGCTTTGGGAGGAGTGTGTCATGACATCCAAGACCGCAGGCCCTACGCCACCCGAGAACCTGACGCCACACCAGCAGGCCATGCCCAAGGTCAATCGGGTTACTTCGGATGACATAAAGGCGTCGCTGAAAGCTGGGTTTTCCGATTTTCTGGCGCGCCCCTTCATGAGCGGTTTCTTCGGGCTGTTCTATGCGGCTTTCGGAATCCTGATGGTCTGGAGCTTGGTCTGGCTCGGCAAAATCTGGATGATCATTCCTGCGATTGTCGGATTTCCTCTGGTCGCGCCTTTCGCCGCTGCAGGACTTTATGAGATGTCCCGGCGGTTACAGAAGGGCGAGAGTTTTGGCTGGTATGAAATCCTCACTGTCATGGCCGATCAACGCAAGCGCGAAATGGGCTGGATGGCCTTTGTCACGCTGTTCATTTTCTGGGTTTGGGTTTATCAGGTCCGGCTTTGGCTTGCGATCATTCTGCAGAATTCATCCTTTTCGGATTTTGACGGATTCTTGAACATCATCTTGTTCACTCCGCAGGGGTGGACATTTCTTGCAATCGGTACCTGTGTCGGAGCGTTTCTGTCGGCTGTCCTGTTTTCGGTAACTGTCGTCGCCATGCCCATGCTTCTGGACCGGGAAACAAATTTCGTTTCAGCCATGTTGACGTCTTTACGCGTCGTCTCGGAAAGCCCTGTGGTCATGCTCGGCTGGGCAGGGATCATCTCGGTCACAATGTTATTGTCGATGGTTCCGGCGTTTATGGGCTTGATCTTTACCTTGCCGATCCTTGGCCACGCCACGTGGCATCTCTATCAACGGGCTGTGGAACCGGTAGACGGCTAAGGTCAGCGATTAGTCCGTCTTTTTTGTTTGGGGGCAGCTATGCCGCCCCCAATACCTATTAACCCTGTTCTGCGCGAACGCCATCTGCAATCTGCTGCATCTGATCGGCAGGCAGATAGCCGCGCAGCAACTCGGTTCCCAACACGAATGAGGGCGTGCCCGAAATCTGCATCCGTTGCGCCAGGGCACGGGTGCGGCTGATCTCATCCGTGACGCTGTCGCTGTCCATCGCGGCGATGATCGCGTCACTGTCCAGACCCAGCCCGTCAGAGATGCGGCGAAGAGTTACTTCTGAGGGTTCGCCGCTGAATTCCATCAGCGCATCGTGAACCTGTTTATAGGCGTCATTGCCTGCCACTTGCTTGGTTGCCACCGCAAAGCGCGAGGACAAAACAGATGCGTCGCCCAGAATTGGCAGTTCTTTGATCACAAAGCGAATGTTGCCATCGCTGGCCAGCAGGTTTGCCACTTCGGGCACCGCGCGGCGGCAATAGCCGCAGCGGTAGTCCATAAACTCGACCAGTGTAATATCGCCGTCCGGGTTGCCGCCGACCCAGCTATAGCCATCGTCGAACAGTTCTTCCGCATTGGCGGCGACCAGTTCCTTGTCTGCGGCCGCTTCGGCCACTGCGTTTCGCTGTTCGAGGATATTGATTGCCTCGATAATGACTTCGGGGTTTTCCAGCAGGTATTCGCGTACCTGAGCGCCAAACTCTGCCTTTTCGGCATCATTCATCGCGTTCAGGTCCAGCGCCTGTGCTGAGGTCGCCGCCATGGAAAGCCCCAGAAGGGCAGGTGCAGCATGTCTGAGGATCATTTCCGTTTCCTTTTGTCTTTCTTGAGTCGTTCTGAGGCAATCAGCACGTCTTGTGCCCTTTGCCAACCCGGAGAGCCTTCGGGCAATTGCGCCACGGCCCGTTTCGCGTGAATTCCGGCATCCTCCATCCGACCTTGCAGCGCGTAACGCTCTGCCGTCACGGTCGAAGCCATACCGTTATTTCCGACCTGCGCGTAAGCCACACCCAGGTCCTGCATCAGGCGTGCGTTACGAAAGTCGCGCGCACGCGCCTGTTCCAATGCATTCAATGCCTGTTTTGTTTCCCCTTGCGCCAGCAGGGCGCGCCCATAGCCCGCAAGGATCAACGCATTGTTCGGGGCCTTTTCAACAGCGCTTGCATAGGCTTTAACAGCCTCGCTTACCCTTCTGTTTTCCAACAGGATTTGTCCTTTCAGATCGAAATAGAACGGGTCATCAGGACGTTCGGCAAGTGCCGCGTCTATCGCGGCACGGGCGCGGGACAGATCGCGGTTCTGATGATAGGCCGAAGCCTCTCGCATCAGGCGGATGTCGCGATAGGGTTCTTCACCGGCACGCCGCAAGGTCCAGCTGGGTGACCGCAGAAAGGCCGACAGCTTACCTTTAACCCGCGCAAACCAGTAATCCGAATTGGGGTTTGGAACGGCGCGGTCGCCAAACTCGTCCAGGAACGCCTCGGCGGCGCGCAGACGATCACGGCTTGTCGGGTGTGAGCGCATATAAGGGTCCTGATTGGCGACACTTAGCAGTTCCTGACCGGCGAACTTCCGATGCAGTTCCACCATCCCGCTGGGTGAGATTTCGGCCCATCGCAGGTAACTTGCGGCGCTGCGGTCAGCGGATGCCTCTTCCGCGCGGGTGTGACCCAGAAAACCGCGAATTGCTGCGCCTTGGGTGCCAGCAGCGATCCCGATGGCGGCCTCGCCCCCACCTGCCGCAGCTGCCAGCAGGGCCAAAGCCGTGCCGAGGCTGGCGTTGCGCTGCGCCGCTTTCAGGTTCTCAGCCCGTCGTGCCAGATGACCATTCGAGATATGGGCGGCCTCGTGGGCGATGACAGCCTGCAACATCTCGGGGCTTTCGACGGTCAGAATCAGCCCGTAGTTCACATAAATCGCGTTGTAGTCGATGACGAATGCATTGAACGTGTTGTCGTTTACGACCAGAATCTGAACCCGGTTCGTGTTCAGCCCCGCAGCCCGCAACACCGGAAAGGCCAGTTCACGCAGGCCATGTTCGATATCAGGGTCGCGGATCAGGCTTTGCGCGTGCGATTGCACCGCTGCCGCCAGCCAGACGACAACGGCAACCATCAAGGCCGGGATTGACGCCAACCGGGATACGCGCTCAAAAGCCATGACTGCAACATGGGAGATGGGCATGAGAAACTCAACCCGGTCCGGGGTCGATCCCTTCATCGTGATGGATGTGATGGAGGCGGCACGCAAGGCCGAAGAGGCAGGTCGCCACGTGATCCACATGGAAGTCGGCCAGCCCGGAACCGGCGCGCCCAAGGGTGCGACCGAAGCTTTGGCCGCGGCGATGGAGCAAGGCCCGCTGGGCTATACGGTTGCCCTGGGTCTTCCCGCCCTGAGGCAGCGGATCGCCCGGCTTTACGGCGATTGGTACAATGTCGACCTGAACCCCGAGCGGGTGGTGATCACTCCTGGCTCGTCCGGCGGATTCCTGCTGACCTTTACCGCTTTGTTCGACAGTGGCGACCGTGTCGGTATCGGGGCGCCCGGCTATCCGTCCTATCGCCAGATCCTGAAGGCGCTGGGTCTGGTCCCGGTCGACCTGCCGACCGCGCCGGAAAACAGGTTGCAGCCTGTCGCAGCGGATATTCAGGGGATGGACCTGAAAGGGCTGATGGTGGCTTCACCCGCAAACCCGACCGGTACGATGTTGGATCGCGCCGCCATGGGTGCCTTGATCGAGGCGGCTCATGGGCAGGGCGCGTCGTTCATCAGTGACGAGATTTACCACGGGCTGGAATACGAAGCCAAGGCCGTGACGGCGCTGGAACTGACAGATGAATGCTATGTGATCAACTCGTTCTCGAAGTACTTTTCGATGACCGGATGGCGCGTAGGCTGGATGGTGGTGCCCGAGGATCAGGTGCGCGTGGTCGAACGGATCGCTCAGAACATGTTCATCTGCGCCCCCCACGCCAGTCAGGTCGCGGCGCTGGCTGCGATGGATTGCGACAACGAATTGCAAGCCAATCTGGACGTGTACCGCCGCAATCGCGCGCTGATGCTGGACGGGCTGCCCAAGGCCGGGTTTTCGAACATCGCGCCGCCCGACGGGGCGTTTTATGTCTATGCCGATGTGTCTGATCTGACCGATGACAGCCGCGCATTTGCGGCCGAGATTCTGGAACAGGCCGGTGTGGCTGTGACACCCGGGCTGGATTTTGACCCGCAGCGCGGCCATACCACATTGCGTTTTTCCTATGCGCGCGCGACGGATGACATTCAGGAAGGGCTTGAGCGTTTGCGCCTGTTTATGACCCGGCGCGGCGCTGTCAGGGAACGGGCCTGAGCCGTTCACAAACCGCCCCTTGTGGTATAGGGTGCCCGACAAACGATCTCGGGAAAACTTGAGGCCATGAGCAGGATCTTCTTTAGCATTGCGCTGTTCTGGGCGTTGGCTGGTGGTGCCATTGCGCAGGATTTCAGCGCGTTGGCGCGTGTCCAGCCTGAGCAGAGCCGTATTACGGATGTCGGGCGTACCGGTGTTCGGGTGGACATCGCCCTCAGTCAGGGCGTTCCCTACAGGATTTTCACCTTGCAGGATCCCTACCGTATGGTTCTGGACTTCAACGAAGTGGATTGGGCCGGGCTGACCCGCGAAGATTTCCTGCAATCCGATCGCATCAGCGGCGTGCAGTTCGGCGCATATGTTCCGGGTTGGTCACGTCTGGTGCTGGAACTGGGTGCGCCGATGGCAGTGACGAAAGCAGAATTGTCGGTGGCAGAGGATTCGGGGGCCGCATTGCTGTCGCTCGACCTCAAGGGGACGGATTTCGATGCTTTCAACGCCTCGGCGGGTGCGCCGCGAAACCCGGGCTGGGACCTGCCGGAACCGGCGGATGTGCCGCAAGCCGCGGTGCGCAGTGCCGACCGACCCTTGCGTGTCATGCTGGATCCGGGCCACGGAGGCATTGATCCGGGGGCCGAGACTGACGCGATTGATGAAAAAACCCTGATGCTGACTTTCGCGCGTGAGCTGCGCGAAATCCTTCTAAGATCAGGCGGGTACGAGGTGGTTCTGACACGGGTCGACGATCAGTTCGTCTCGCTGGAGCGCCGAATTGCGCTGGCGCACCGGGCTGGTGCGGACCTGTTCATCTCGCTGCACGCTGATTCCCTGTCCGAAGGGCGGGCGCATGGCGCGGTGGTATATATCCTGTCCAACGATGCCTCGGATGTGGCCAGTGCGAAGCTGGCGGAACGGCACGACCGCGGGGATTTGATTTCCGGTATCGATCTGAACGGAGCAGATGATCAGGTTACGGATGTCCTTCTGGACATGGCCCGTCAGGAAACGATGCCACGCACAAGCGCGCTGGCCAAAGCCATTGCAAACGGTCTGGCACAACAAGGCGGGCCGATGAACGGCAAACCCCTGCGTACCGCATCTTTTTCAGTACTCAAGGCGGCGGACATCCCGTCGGTTCTGGTCGAGCTTGGGTTTCTGTCCAGCCCCAGAGACCTCAAGAACCTCAAAGATCCTGATTGGCGGGCAAGAATGGCGCTGGGAATTCAACGAGGGCTTGAGGATTGGCGCCATCAAGATGTGATCCGCAAATCCCTTATAGGCCAGTGACCTTGCGGCGCAAAACGGCTAGAATACGCTCGGTGTTTTGACCCTTGGGCGGCGCATCACTATATAGGCGGCACCGCGAGAAAAAGGCAGTAACGTGATCCGGTTCATTCTTTCGATTTTCGGGGCGATTTTCAGCCTCGTGACATTGGGTATTTTCATGGCCGCGCTGGTGATCGGTGCGGTGTTCTGGATGTATGGGCGCGATCTGCCCAGCCACGAGTCGCTGGCACAGTACAAGCCACCCACGATCAGCCGGATCTATTCGGGTGAAGGCAAGCTGATCGATGAATTCGCGCAGGAACGCCGCCTGTTTACCCCGTCCGAGGAAATCCCGGATCTGGTGAAGCAGGCGTTTATTTCGGCGGAAGACAAGAATTTCTACAACCATCAGGGCTATGACCCGCGCGGCATCATTGCCGCCGGGGTCGAGGCGGTGCGGACCAAGGGCGAAACCGTTCGCGGTGCGTCGACCATCACGCAGCAGGTCATGAAGAACTTTCTGCTGTCCGGTGATCGCCGGGCCGAGCGTAAGATCAAGGAAATCATTCTTGCGACCCGGCTTGAGGATACATTGGACAAGGAACAGATCCTCGAACTTTATATGAACGAGATCTTTCTGGGCCAGAACTCCTACGGTGTGACTGCCGCCGCGCAGACCTATTTCAACAAGACCCTGCAGGAACTGGCCCCGCATGAGGCCGCCATGCTGGCTGCCATGCCCAAAGCACCGTCAGATTACCACCCCGTTTGGCAAAAAGAGCGCCTTCTGGCCCGGCGCAATTACGTGTTACGCGAGATGCAGCAGAACGGTTACATCGATCAGGCGACTTATGAGGCCGAGGTCGAATTGCCATTGCGTTCGGTCCAGAACGGAGATTTTGAAAGCTTCCGTACAGCCCTGCCGCCCCGCGACTATTTCACCGACGAAATCCGTCGCCAGCTGAGCGAAGATTTTGGTGAGGGCGAGTTCTTTACCGGCGGCTTTACCGTGCGTGCATCGGTGGATGAGGAAATGCAGGTTGAGGCCGCACGTGCCCTGCGCGAGGCGCTCGAGAAATATGACCGCTCCCGTGGCAAATGGCGCGGAACAGGTGACGTGATCCCGGAAGAAAAACTGGTGGATGAGGCGCAGTGGCGCGAGGCGCTGGCGGCCGTGGAAGTTCCGCGCGACGTCATTCTGCCAACCCGGTGGTATCCCGCCGTGGTTCTGGGCATGACCGACCAGCAACTAACCGTTGGTGTCGAAGAAGGTCCTGCCGATGGGACTATCCCGCGCGCGGACATCAAGTGGATGCAGGGTGATTTTGCCGCCAACTTCAAGCGTGGTGATGTCATTTTTGTTGTTGCGGGTGAAGATGGGCAATGGTCGGCGCGCCAGGTGCCCGAGGTACAAGGCGGCTTTGTCGCGATGGACGTGAACTCGGGTCGTGTTCTGGCGATGCAGGGCGGGTTCTCGTATCAGGATACCGTGTTCAACCGGGCCACACAGGCACAGCGTCAGCCGGGATCGTCGTTCAAGCCGTTTGTCTATGCTGCTGCGCTGGACAGCGGATACAGCCCCGCGACCATCGTTGTCGATGCACCGATCGAAGTGAACACGCCGCAGGGGCTGTGGCGCCCCAAGAACTCCTCCAACAAGTTCTACGGTCCAACTCCTTTGCGCACTGGGATCGAACAGTCGCGGAACCTGATGACCATCCGTCTGGCGCAGGAAGTTACAATGCCCGTCGTTGCCGGCTATGCGGAACGGTTCGGTGTCTATGACAGGATGGGCGCGTTTTTGGCCAACTCGCTGGGGGCCGAAGAAACCACGCTTTATAAGATGGTCGCGGCCTATGCGATGTTCGCCAATGGCGGCCAGCGTGTGGAACCCACTCTGGTCGACCGCATTCAGGACCGGTTCGGAAAAACCATCTATCGCCACGATGACCGTCAGTGTCTGGACTGTAACTCGACCTGGCTGGAACCAGATGAATCGCCGACCCTTGTCACGGATCGCGCGCAGGTCATGGATGCGATCACCGCCTATCAGCTGACATCGATGATGAAGGGTGTGGTCGACCGCGGGACGGCATCCAGCGTTGTGAATCTGCCCGTGCCAACAGCGGGCAAAACCGGAACCACCAACGACTCGAAGGATGCGTGGTTCATCGGCTTTACGTCGAACATCGTGGCCGGTTGCTACATCGGTTATGATCGACCGCGTCCGATGGGACGTGGGGCCTATGGTGGCACGCTGTGCGGCCCGGTCTTCCAGAGCTTCATGGAAAAAGCGGTCGAGAAATATGGCGGCGGTCCGTTCGAAGTGCCCGAAGGCGGCCATTTCATCAAGATCGACCGCTTCAGCGGTGCCCGTCTGCCCGATGATGCCACCGGCGACTATGTTGTGGCCGAATTCTTCCGCGACGGCGTCGATGGTTTTATCGACCGTGTCTATGATGGTGGTTTTGCCATCGGATCGGACCTGCCATTGTTTGAAGAAGTCCAGCGCGCGGGTGTACAGGTTCAGACGTCGACGGGCCAGACCGTGACCGTTGGTCCGAAAGCTTCCCAAGGGGACCTGAGCACCGGCGGGCTTTACTGATAAGGCGCGTTCCAATTGGCTAAAACCCCGCTGATTCCGCATTCTTTGTTGGGGGCACCCGGACAGTTGCGCATTTCTCCGGGCGTCCTCTCGGGCCAGCACGTGTTTCTCACCGGCATGACCGGAAGCGCGGCGGACGGCTCGATGCCAAGCGATCCGGAAGAACAATTCCGAAACGCCTTTGCAAAGATTGCAGTGGTCTTGAAGGAAGCCGACCTTGGATTGGATGCGGTGGTCGAGATGACGACCTACCATGTTGAAATGCGAGATCATTTCGATGTGTTTGACCGCGTGCGTCTTGAGGTTCTGACCGCGCCTTACCCGGCCTGGACCGCAGTTGAAGTTGCGGGATTGCGACGGGAAGGGGCGCTGGTGGAAATTCGGGCGATTGCGCATCTTTCTGATTGAAAGCACGATAGCTGTTTCAGCATCCAGCCTGTCTTGTGGTGTCTCGCACCTCTTGCTATCACGCAGGCCTGATTGAGCAAGTTGGGACAAGACCATGCGCGCCGAAACCCAGAACATCGTGGCGGATATCAAAAAGTCACTGGAGCTGCTGGCGCAGCGTATGGACTATGAAACCGCGCCGCATCGCCTTGAGGAATTCAACGCGCGCGTCGAAGACCCCAACCTTTGGGATAACCCTGAAAATGCGCAGAAACTGATGCGCGAACGGCAGTTGCTGGTCGATGCAATCGAGACGTATGAATCCATCAAGACCGACCTCAGCGACAATATCGAACTGATTGAGTTGGGCGAGATGGAGGAAGACCAGGAAGTCGTTCAGGATGCCGAAGCGGCGATCAAGACGCTGAAAACCAAGGCTGCAAAAAAAGAGCTCGAGGCGCTGCTGGACGGCGAGGCTGACAGCAATGATACCTTCCTCGAAATCAACTCGGGCGCGGGGGGAACCGAAAGCTGCGACTGGGCGTCGATGCTGGCGCGCATGTATGTGCGCTGGGCCGAGAAAAAGGGTTACACGGTCGAGCTGCAATCCGAGACACCGGGCGAAGAAGCGGGGATCAAATCCGCAGCCTACAAGATTTCCGGTCACAACGCCTATGGCTGGCTGAAATCGGAAAGCGGCGTGCACCGGCTGGTGCGGATCTCGCCCTATGACTCGGCGGCAAAACGCCATACGTCTTTCAGTTCGGTCTGGGTCTATCCGGTGGTCGACGACAATATCGAGATCGAGGTGAACCCGGCCGATATCCGCATCGACACCTACCGCTCTTCGGGGGCTGGTGGCCAGCACGTGAACACCACCGACTCGGCCGTTCGGATCACGCACATCCCGACCGGGATTGTTGTGACCAGCTCGGAAAAGTCGCAGCACCAGAACCGTGATATTGCCATGAAAGCCCTGAAATCGCGCCTGTACCAGCAGGAACTGGATCGCCGCAACGCGGATATCAACGCGGCGCACGAGGCTAAGGGCGATGCGGGCTGGGGCAACCAAATCCGGTCTTACGTGTTGCAGCCCTATCAGATGGTCAAGGACCTGCGAACCAATCACGAAACCTCGGATACCAAAGGTGTTCTGGACGGGGACCTGGACGGATTCATGGCGGCAACCTTGGCCCTGAACGTGTCAGGCAAAAGTCGATCCGAGGCGCAGGGCGACAGCTAAGGTGACACGCCAGCGTTCCTTTCTGGACCTGCTGAAAGGGCACTGGCAGCTAATCCTGATCACCGGTCTGGTCTTTGCGCTCTGGAACACGCCGGTTGTAGTTCCGTTAAAAATCTGGTCGTCTTTCTGCATGAGCTGTCTCATGCCGTGACAATCCTACTGACTGGCGGTTCGGTCGAGAGTTTCACGATCTCACCCCAGCAAGGAGGGATGGTGATCGGCCGGGGCGGCAGCAGGTTTCTCAGCCTGTCCGCCGGCTATCTCGGCTCGCTCGTGTTTGGCATGGCGCTTTTGATCATCGCCTTACGGACAAATGTTGACCGGGCTGTTTTGGCTGTTTTCGGCGCAATCATGTGTCTGATCGCACTGCTGTACATACGCGATGCTTTCGCCTTGTTATTTTGCGCAGGCGTCGGGGCCGCAATGATTGCGACAGCGTGGTTCATGAGCCACGAGGTCAGTGATCTGGTGCTGCGCGTCATCGGGCTGACCAGCATGATCTATGTCCCGTTTAATATCTTTGATGACACCATCCGACGGTCCGGCGCGCGCTCGGACGCGTTCCTGCTGGCCGAGGAATTCGGCGGCACCGCGATGCTGTGGGGTGGGGTCTGGCTGGTGTTGAGTAGCGCGGCCATTGCCGTTTGCCTACGGTATTGGCTGGGCCGGGACAGCAACCTGCCATTGCACCGCAAAGCACTGTGATGCTGTTGTTAGTAAGACAAGAAAAGATACATCTAAACAGTGGGTTTAAATGAGGTGAACCGCTCGCTAGGCTGTCGAAGACCAACAACAGACTGGCGTGTTATGGACCTGACCCGGATATCTGCCACAGAGCTTCTGAACCAACTGGCTACCCGGCAGGTTTCGGCCACGGAAGTCATGCAGGCCACGCTGGATCGTATTGCCAAGGTCAACGGTGACGTGAACGCCATCGTGGCGCTGCTGGACAAGAGTGAACTGATGGCCGAAGCGCAGACCCGCGACAGCGGCCCTGTCACTGGCCCGCTGCACGGACTGCCAATTGCGGTCAAGGATTTGGTCAATGTGGCAGGTATTGTCTCTTCGCATGGATCGCCTGTTTTCAGGGATGTCGTCCCTGACAGGGATGATCTGATTGCCGCTAGGATGCGGGCCGCGGGCGCCATCCTGATCGGCAAGACCAACACGCCGGAATTCGGGCTGGGCTCGCACACGTTCAACCCGGTCTATGGTGCGACGCGCAACCCGTATGATGCCAGTTTCACCTGCGGTGGCTCATCCGGTGGGGCAGCAGTGGCTTTGGCGACGGGTATGGTCGCATTGGCCGACGGGTCCGACATGATGGGCAGCCTGCGCAACCCGGCGGCCTGGAACAACGTCTACGGCTTTCGCCCAAGCTGGGGCAGTGTGCCGTCTGATCCGGTCGGCGATAGTTTCCTGCATCAGCTGTCCACATTGGGTCCAATGGCGCGCAGTCCCGAAGATTTGGGTATCCTGCTCGATGTGATCTCGGGGCCCGATCCGCGCCTGCCATTGGTCGGAGAATACGCACGGGTTTCCCCGGTGGTCGCAGCAGATCTGAACGGGTTGCGCATTGGCTGGCTGGGCGATTGGGGCGAGGCCTTTCCTATTGAAGCCGGAATTCTTGAGCTGTGCCAAGATGCGATGAAGGTGTTCGAAGCGCAGGGCGCGCGCGTTGAACAAGTCGCGCCGCCTTTCGATGCCGAACGGTTATGGACCAGCTGGATTACCCTGCGATCCTGGAGTGTTGCTGCGGGGCTTGAACCTTTGGCTGAACGACGGGACCATCTGAAAGACACAGCCCAGTGGGAGCTGGACCGGGGTCTGACGATGAGTGCCATGGACGTGCATCACGCCAGCGTAATCCGGTCAGAATGGTTCCGGCGCGCGGCTGAACTGTTCGAGCAGTTTGATGCCCTTGTCCTGCCATCCGCACAGGTTTGGCCGTTTGGGATTGAAACACCTTACCCCACCCGGATCGCGGACCGCGCAATGGATACATATCATCGCTGGATGCATGTCACGGTACCGGTCAGCCTGATCGGCTTGCCTTGTCTGGCCGCGCCCGCGGGATTTGGTGTGCAGGGCCTGCCCATGGGCTTTCAACTGTTTGGACCAAGAGGGTCGGATCACAAATTACTGTCGGTCGGAGCGGCGTATCACACCGAAACCGACTGGCCAAACAAGAGACCGGCGATGTCATAACGTCGGTAAGGGAGGAGAAGACGACATGGAAAAGCCTTTTGGTGTTCCGGACATGCGCCCGGTAGATACCGCTATGCTGCGCACGGCGTTGAAGCGCGCCTGGGCCGACTTTCTGCGTGCGCCGCAGTTCGGGTTGATCTTTGCCGGGTTCTACGTGCTTGCAGGATGGGCGATGGCATGGGTCACCATTCAGACCGGTACAACCTTCTGGCTGGTTCTGGCAGCCATTGGCTTTCCGTTGATCGGCCCGTTTGCCGCTGTTGGCCTTTATGAGGTGTCGCACCGGCTGGAACAGGGCGAACCGCTGGACCTTGGCGCGATCTTTGGTGTCGTGCTGCAACAAAGCCGCCGGCAATTGCCGTCGATCTGTGCCATCATCGTCGTGGTGTTTCTGTTCTGGTTTTTTCTGGGGCACATGATCTTTGCCCTATTCCTTGGGCTGGCTACGATGACAAACGTGTCGTCCTCGCTTGAAGTCTTTCTGACGGTGAACGGCCTGACAATGCTGGCTGTGGGCACGGTGGTTGGGGCGGTTTTCGCAACCGTTCTGTATATGATCACTGTTTTGTCGATCCCACTGCTGTTGGACCGCGAACTGGATTTTGTCACGGCGATGATTGCAAGCTTTACCTATGTGTCCGGAAATTTTCCGGTGATGCTTGCCTGGGGGGTAATCATCGCTGTTCTGACGTTCCTGGCCATGGTGCCCTGGTTTCTGGGCCTTCTGGTGGTTCTGCCACTGTTGGGCCACGCCAGTTGGCACCTGTATAGGCAAATCACCCAAGTCGAAGGCGGGGAAGCATCGTCCTGAGATAACCGGTCAGAGTTGCTGAGCCGGATTGTTCGTAGACAGCCGCGCAGCGGCGAAAATTGCAGCTGCATCATGCCCGAGATATTTCAGAACCACGGGCTCCGGTGCTTCAGGGGTGGCCGGGCTGACAACCGTACCCCGCCACTGAACCGCTGTTCCCGTCGGATCGGGTGAAATCATATAAACGCGACTGTTTTGACCCTCCCGCTGAGAGGTCAGCATATAGACGGAATCGCCGGAGCAGGCGACGATCCCCTGTATTTCGCGCGCTTGCGGCGTTGCCTCAGGCATCGCCGCGCGCGACACATATCCGCGTATCAATGTGCATTGGGCCTGTGGCCGGGCGTGCAGAAGGGTCATACGGTGCGAGGCCGAGACGCTTTCGATCACGGCATAAAACCCCGGAGAAAACGCAGTTCTGGCGATCATGTCCACACCTGACCCCAGAAACTCAGTCAAGGCAGTTTTCGCGGCGAGATCCTCGACCTTTTCAATCTCGTCCAGCGGCTTCAGAAGAATGCGCGCATCCACGTCGAAAAACCGGCAGATGCGATCCAAAACATCCGGCCGTGGTACACTTTCACCCGAAAGATACCTGTTGAACTGCGTCCGATTCACGCCAAGCTTGCGGCACAGTGCCGAGACCGACCGATACCTTCGTGCCAGTTGCCGCAGGTTCGCGCCAAACATCGCGCGAAGTTCAGCCGGGCTGCGAATGTCGTCGGTCATGGATGCCCACGCCTTGCTAAGTTTCCTGAAAAACCATCGCAGCACTGGAACCAAGCCCCGGCGCGCATTGAAAAATCGTACAGATTGACCCCAAGCAACGTATCCCCACGTCGCGTTGCGGCATCAAGGCTAAAGCCATAAAGCGCAATGGCAATAGGCTTTATCTAAAAATGACTGATCTTTATCTGGAAAAGACAGTTCTATGGCAAATTTAGCGCATAGAAAGGCGTTTGGGCCGTTTTTTGAAAGGCCCACCAACCTCAAATAGTGTTCCCACCTGGGGGCAAGATAATCCCCAAGGCGGGCATGTTGTTCAGTCGCCGCGCAGCAGGGCCGCCACGCCGGTACGGGCGATTTCCATCAGGCCCAGCGGGCGCATCAGGTCAGCAAAAGCGTCGATCTTGTCCGGCGCGCCGGTGATCTCGAAGATGAAAGAGTTCAGGGTGCTGTCAACCACATTGGCGCGGAAGATGTCAGCCAGGCGCAGCGCCTCGACTCGTTTGTCGCCTTCACCCACGACCTTGATAATGGCAAGTTCGCGTTCAACCGAAGGGCCTTCGACCGTCAGGTCATGCACGTCGTGGACAGTCACGATCCGGCCCAGCTGCGCCTTGATCTGTTCGATCACCTGCGGTGTGCCGGTGGTGACAATGGTGATGCGGCTCAGGTGTCCTGTGTGATCCACCTCGGCCACGGTCAGGCTTTCGATGTTGTATCCGCGCCCCGAGAACAGACCGATCACACGGGCCAGGACACCGGGTTCGTTCTCGACCAGCACGGCAATGGTGTGGCGTTCCTGCACGTCCGAGAAGGTAGGCCGTAGGTTATAGGCCGAATGGCGATTGGAGCCTTTTTTGATTTGTAGCGGTGTCATGGAATAACCTCATCATGAGCAGATAGTTCGGAAGGCTTTCGCAAACTGAAAATCAAAGCGCGAAAACAGACTAGGCTGGCGAGTACCAGAATGGGGAAAAACAACAGACGAAGGGAAAACACAGTGCTTTCGCGAAATGCGTCAAACAGGAACGCAGGTGAGACGCCGATCCACATTGCTGCCGCCAGAGCAATACCCCAGGGCTGTCGAGTCAGTATGCCGGCCCTGAGTAAGAACAGGGCCGTCATTGCAAGTAAGGCTACTTCGTAGTGCCAGAGATATGGCGACGACAACACGATTCCCAGCATGAGTACGGCAACACGTAGATCGAAATTCACCTTGGGGCTGCGCCATGCAAGAAAGACAGCCACTCCGGACAGAGCGGTTATCATCCATTGCAGGGTCAGTGCGTGTTTTTCACCAACTCCGAGGCTTGCCAGCAAAGAGTACGGGCTCAGCATATTGGAGTTTGAGCTGATGGAGTTCCTGATCCAGTCAGCTTGAATGCCCAGCATTTTCTGCAACTCCACCCAGTAGTCGACCCCAACTACCAAAGTTCCGGTGATCGATATCAAGATGGTCGTGATAACGGCTGACGCAATTGTTCTCCACGCACCGCAAGCGATCAAAGCAATGGGGATCAGCAATCCCAATTGCGGTTTTAGCGTTAGCAACCCAATGAAAAAACCAGCAAGAACATAGCGGTGATCACGAAGGGCAGCTAGCGCTGCCAGTAAACCGGCCGTCCAAAGTGCAGTTGTCTGCCCCAAATACAGACTTGGTAGGAGGGCAGGAGGCAAGGCAAAGGCAAACCACACCGGCAAGATACCGCAGGAAAACGAGCGAACTGCCAGAACCATGGACAGAATAGAGACGGTAGAGAACACCGCCCAGGCTTGTGAAAATGTCAAAGCTCCCAGCGGTTGCATCCCTAGCAGAAAAGCAGGTGGATACAACCAAGGACCCCACTCACCTTCTTTATGTGCCTGATGGATTTCAATTAGCCGATCTATGTCAAATACAGCCAAGGGCTCACCCTGATAGGCAATTCGGCCCGCGGACCAAAAAACCTTAAAATCAAAGTTTAATGCCGGCTTTCCTTCTAGAGAAAGTGCATACCATGCCGATCCAAGCCAGAACAAAAACACGGCAAGCACAAATGCAGGAACAAGCGTACCGACTTGCCAACCGCGCCGTCCGTTAAATATGGCCAAGTTATCTTTTGCGTTTGAAGCACTTGAAGGCACAGACGTGCTAACGTTACGCATTTTTGGTTCCTTTCGGACTATGATCGGCAAAGTCAGTGATGCCAAAAACTCGATCAATTGATCGCTCTGGCAAGCACGGGCACGATCCTGGTCAAACCAGCACCGCACCACCTGCCTGAATCACGCCCTGCGTCTCGGCCTCGCCCAAAAGCATCTCGTTATGTGCCTTGCCCGACGGGATCATGGGAAAGCAGTTCTCGTGCTTCTCTACCACACAGTCGAAGATCACTGGGCCGTCGTAGTTGATCATCTCCATGATCGCGTCGTCCAGATCGGCGGGGTCGGAACACAGGATACCTTTGGCGCCAAACGCCTCGGCGAGTTTCACGAAATCGGGCAGGGCTTCGGACCAGCTGTGCGAATAGCGCTCGCCATGCAGCAGTTCCTGCCACTGGCGGACCATGCCAAGGCGTTCGTTGTTCAGGATGAACTGCTTGACCGGCAGGCGGTACTGAACGGCGGTGCCCATTTCCTGCATGTTCATGAGCCAAGAGGCTTCACCGGCGACGTTGATCACCAGCGCGTCAGGATGTGCCATCTGCACACCGATGGAGGCGGGGAAACCGTAGCCCATAGTGCCCAACCCGCCCGATGTCATCCAGCGGTTGGGGTCTTCGAACCCAAGATACTGTGCCGCCCACATCTGGTGCTGGCCGACCTCGGTCGTGATATAGCGATCATGCTTTTTCGTCAGTTCTTCAAGCCGTTGCAGCGCGTATTGCGGTTTGATCGACTTTTCGCTGTTGGTGTAGGACAGACAGTTAATCTTGCGCCATTCGGAGATCTGTGCCTGCCATTTCTTGACGGCTGCTGCATCGGTCTTGCGCCCGCGTGATTTCCACACCTTCAGAATGTCTTCCAGTACATGCGCCACGTCGCCGACAATCGGGATGTCCACACGGATGACCTTGTTGATCGAAGACGGATCAATGTCGATATGGGCTTTCTTGGACTTTGGAGAGAACGCGTCAATGCGCCCTGTGATCCGGTCGTCGAACCGTGCGCCGATGTTGATCATCAGGTCACAGCCATGCATTGCAAGGTTCGCCTCGTAAAGGCCGTGCATCCCCAGCATACCCAACCAGTTTTCGCCCGACGCGGGATAAGCGCCCAGACCCATCAGGGTTGAGGTGATCGGGAAGCCGGTGGAATCCACCAGTTCGCGCAGCAACTGGCTGGCTGCGGGGCCAGAGTTGATCACACCACCGCCCGTATAGAAAACCGGCTTCTTGGCTTTTTCAATGGCTGCAACAAGCTCGTTGATTTCCTCCAGATCGCCTTTCAGCACAGGCTGGTAGTGCGAGGTCGAAGGTTTCGGACTGTTGTATTCACCCGTGGCAAACTGCACATCCTTGGGAATGTCGATCAGAACCGGGCCGGGACGGCCCGACTTGGCCACATGGAACGCCTCGTGCAGCGTTTCGGCCAGCGAATTCGTGTCCTTTACCAGCCAGTTATGTTTGGTGCAGGGGCGGGTGATGCCAACGGTGTCGGCCTCCTGAAAGGCATCCGATCCGATCATGAAGGTCGGGACCTGTCCGGTCAGAACCACAATCGGGATCGAATCCAGCAACGCATCGGTCAGGCCGGTAACGGCGTTTGTGGCACCGGGACCAGAGGTTACAAGCGCAACACCCGGCTTGCCGGTCGACCGCGCATAGCCTTCGGCGGCGTGGATTGCACCCTGTTCGTGACGCACCAGAATGTGGCGAATGTCGTTTTGCAGAAAGATCTCGTCATAGATCGGTAGGACGGCGCCACCGGGGTATCCGAATACCGTGTCCACGCCCTGATCCTTGAGGGCCTGAACCACCATCTTTGCGCCGGTCATCTCACGTGTCATCTGCTTTGCTCCGTTCGCGACATGTGTCTTGCGTTTGACAAAAAAAAGCCCCCGAATTTTCGGAGGCGCATGGGTTCGATTATGGTTTACCGTTACCGGCCCATGCGCGTGGTTCCTACGATTACGACTAGCGTTCTCATTGCCAGAGGCTCCTTTTTGCTTGCAGGGGACATTATGGTCGGGGGGGAGGAGCGTCAACAGGCAAATCTACCAATTTTCTATCTCAATGGCGGTATTTTGCGAAATTTTGTTGCGCAGATTGCCGCATGCCCGGAATTTCCGGGAAAAGGGCGGTCGTTCTCCTGAGGGCGGGACATTTATGAAGGTCTGAATGCGGCAGGCCGATGTCTGAAACTGGCATGATCCGGCGTTTTGTCTGGGTCACGCTGACCTTGTGTGCGCAAACGAGGGAGGCAGAGCATGTTACAGGACCTGGTAGATCTGGGGCGGTATCCGATCGATCGCCCGGATTCGCCAGCTTACAGGCGATTGATCGGGGATTTGCGGCGCGAGTTGGAACAGGACGGATGTGCGGTTCTACCGGGTTTCGCACATGCGCAAGGGATTGAGCTGTTGGTGCAGGAGGCAGATGAGGTGGCGCCCAATGCACACCGGTCTTTCAATCGCACAAATGCCTATTTCACCAAAGACGACCCACGGTTCGACGCCGCCCATCCGATCAGACGGTTCTATGACCGTTCGAACGCGTTTGTTCCTGCCGACAATTTTGCGCATTCCGGTCCTTTGCGCAGGATTTACGAGTTTAGCGGATTTCTTCCCTTCATTCGGGATGCGCTGGATGAGCCTGAGGACCGCTTCTTTCGTTACGATGATCCATTGGCAGACGTGATCATAAATGTCGTGGAGGAGGGGCGGGGCTTTCCCTGGCATTTCGACACCAACAACTACACCGTGACACTGGCGATCCAGAATGGCGAGCAGGGCGGTGCATTCGAATACGCACCCAATCTGCGCACAGCCGAGGATGAAAATTTCGATCAGGTCGCGTCGGTTCTGGACGGAAACAAGGCGCGCGTTCATCGGCTGGACCTGCAACCTGGGGACCTACAGATATTCAAAGGCCGCTATTCCCTGCACAGAGTCGCCCCGGTCAAGGGCACACGGCGGCGGTATGTGGGGATCTTTTCATTTGTCGAGGCCGAAGGCATGTGCGGCGGGATCGAGCGGACGCAGCAGCTCTATGGACGCGTGTTGCCGCACCATTACGAGCGTGCGGGTTTGCGAAGGGATCAGTTGCTGGATTGAAGGGGCACTACCGGAGGTGAACGCTCCCGCCCGCCGTCAACGCGCCTGTGGCGCATCTTCTCTGGTTGGGCCGGGCAGCGCTGCGCGCTGCGACCGCGCATCGATCAGAAGCCGACCCCGGTGCCTTGCAGCATGCCATGTTCCAGCGCATAGCGGGTCAGCCCGGCGGTCGAGGAAATTCCCAGTTTGCGCTTGATGTTCTTGCGATGCGTTTCAACCGTTCGCACCGAGATATCCAGCTTTTGTGCAACCTCTTTGTTTGATTTGCCCTGCGCCAGTTCCAGCAGAATTGTTTGCTCGCGCCCTGTCAGCGCCTCGCGTGCGTCGCCGCCTTTGGGCTTCAGGGATCCACTTGCGCCGGTGCACAGATACTGCTCACCCCGCATGACCGCATCGATGGCCTGCTTGATCTCTTCGGTTGGGACATCTTTGAGAACATAGCCTTTTGCACCGTGGCTGAGCGCGGTCGAAATATATTCGGGGCTGTCATGCATCGACAGGATCAGGATGCACGTATCGGGCAGACGTTCCAGAATGATCTCCGTGGCGCTGAGGCCGCCGAGGCCAGGCATGTTCAGGTCCATCAGGATGACATCCGGGGAAAGGCCAACCGCATGATCCACCGCAGCCTGACCGCTGCCGAGTGTCCCAACCACTTCGATATCGTCGTAGCTTTCAAGGATCGACTGAATGCCCTCGGCCACCATGGGATGATCGTCGACAATTAGAACTCGGATATTCTTGGCGCTCATGTACCGGCCTTTCGGTTCGGAGTTGCGTCTTCCTGCGGTGGCAACAGGTGGCTCAGCGGCAGACTGGCCTCGATTACCGTACCGCCGCGCGGCCCGCGTGATGACAGAATACGCAGCGATCCGTCAAGTTGCTCAATTCGTTCCTGCATGTTGCGCAGACCGATGCCGGTGGTCGGGGTCCCGGATTCTGCGCGCAAGCCACGGCCATTGTCGGTGATCCGCATGGTTGCGCCTTTCTTGTGGCCGCGCAGGTCAATCGTCACATAAGAGGCGTCGGCGTGGCGTTCGATATTTGTCAGCGCCTCTTGTGCGATGCGATAAAGCGCGATCTTGCTGTCCTGATCCAGCCGGTTGCGGAATACGACGGTGGAAAATTCAGTCTCGATCCCGGTTCGTTCGCGAAAATCGTCGGTCAGAGCCTTCAGCGCAGGTCCAAGGCCGAGGTCGTCCAGCACGCCGGGGCGCAGGTCGCGGCTGATCCGGCGGACCTCGGTGATGGCGGTGCGAAGATGGTCGATGCCTTTGTCCAGCGGATCGCGCGCACCTGCATCATCGCCGCGCAACAGACGGCGGCGCGCATTGTCCAGCGCATAGCGTACCCCCACAAGGATCTGGCTGATGCCATCATGCAGTTCGCGGGCAACCCGGCCGCGTTCTTCTTCCTGCGCGTCGAAGACACGTTGCGTCAGTTCCTTCAGCTTGGCATCCGCCAACCGCCGCTCGCGAATGTTCAGCAACATGCCCGAGGCAAAGACAATCAGAACGGCAGCAACAACAATGGCGCCGATATACATGAAGGTGCGTTGCACGCGGGCCTCGACCTCGGCTCTTGCGTTGGCGACCGTGGCGACAATGTCGTCAATGAAGACCCCAGTACCCACGACCCAGCGCCAGTCCTGCAACCCGACGACATAGGCGATCATTTGCGCCTCATCCCCGGTCGAGGGTTTTTCCCACATGAAGCTGTGCCACCCGGCCCCCTGACGGGCGAGGCGAATGAACTCATCAACGATAGGCGTTCCATCGCTGTCGGTCAGACCTTCCCAGTTGCGGTTGATAAATTGTGTCTGACGGGGGCTGACCAGATTGTTGCCATCATAGTCGTAAACAAAAAAGAACCCGTCCTGCCCATAGATCATTGCCGAGAGTATCTGCGAGACAAGGTTCTTTGATACCTCGTCATCCGGTTCAGCGCGGCCATAGATATAGGCAAACCCATTGCGCGCCTGCGTCACGTAGTTGCGCAGTTCTTCTTTCTTGGCTTCGATCAGGCTGCGTTCCAGGGCTTCGATCTCGCGCTCGGCGGTCGCACGCGCCTCATAGGCTACAAGCACAGCGATTGCGGCCACGGCCACAACCAGCGGGATTGCGGCCACCAGCGACAGTTTCTGCGCATAGGTCAGCGAGACCAGATGTCGAAGTCTTTGCATGGACGAATCGATACGCAAGCGGCGGCAAAAATGCAAAAAGATTGGCGTTGGTCTGTGAAATTCCGGTATTTGGGCCGTTTTTGTTGGAGTTTTCGTTCGGAAATTTCACCGCATCCCCAAAAGAAATCGATTCTCTACGCAGTAGTAGGTATTCCCTTTCGCTTCGCTCACATTAGGCTGACGCGCACTGAATGCGACAGGTCCGGTACTGCCGGATCGTGACTATGAAGGGGAGGAACACTCATATGGATCGTCGTTCATTTCTGAAAAAATCCGCGCTGGGCGGCTCGGCAGCTGCAGCAACCGCTCTGGCGGCTCCGGCCTATGCACAGGGACAGCGCACACTGACCATGGTGACCTCGTGGGGTCGTGGTCTGGCTGGCGTGTTTGACAGCGCGCAGCGTTGTGCCGACAGCATCAACGCGATGTCGGATGGCAGCCTGAATGTTGAAATCAAAGCGGCAGGCGAACTGGTTGGCGCGTTCGAGGTGTTTGACGCGGTGTCGTCCGGTCAGGCCGACATGTATCACGCCGCTGACTATTACTTTGTCGGTCAGCACCCGGGCTATGCGTTCTTTACGGCCGTGCCCTTCGGCATGACCGCACAGGAACTGGTGAACTGGTACTATCATGACGGCGGTATGGAGCTGCATGATGAGCTGGGCGAAATCTTTGGCCTGAAGTCCTTCTTGGCCGGTAACACCGGTGCGCAGGCGGGCGGCTGGTTCTCGAAAGAGATCAACAGCCCCGAAGACTTCAATGGTCTGAAGTTCCGTATGCCCGGTCTGGGCGGTAAAGCACTGGGCAAACTGGGCGCGTCCGTTCAGAACATCCCCGGTTCTGAAGTGTATCAGGCGCTGTCGTCCGGCGCGATTGACGGAACCGAGTGGATCGGACCCTGGGCAGATGAAAAAGCGGGCTTCCAGGAAATCACCAAGACCTACTACACCGCGGGCTTCCACGAGCCGGGCGCAGGTCTGTCGCTGGCAACCAACCGCGATGTGTTCAATGAACTGACCCCGGCCCAGCAGAAGATCATCGAGATCGCTGCCGCAGAAGCACACCAGTGGAACCTGGCGCAGTTCCTGGCCAACAATGGCGCAGCGCTGCAGCGCCTGCAGGCCGGTGGCGTCAAGGTCCTGGAATTCCCTGACAGTGTCTGGGATGCGTTCGGCAAGGCCAGCCAGGAAGTTCTGGACGAAAACATGGGCGATGAGCTGTTCAAGAAGATCCACGACAGCGCAATGTCGTCGATGGCGGCTTCGTCGGCATGGAACAACCTGTCGTCGGGTGTCTACACCGCACAGCGTGACCGTGTTCGCGGCTAAGCCTTTATGATCAAAGGAAAAACGGTTTCCCCGCGCCTTGCGGGGAAGCCTTTCCCGTTGCGTGAAGGGACTTGGGCAAGCCACAATAGGCCTGCGCGCAACTGAGACGACCTGGGGACAACATGCAGGACGAAAACGGTATCTCGTTCTTCGGCGCCCTGTGGAATGGACTGGTCTGGTTCATTCAGAACATTGCCGAAGCCTTCTATAATTTCGGATATGCGGTCACGCATCCGCAGCTCTGGCTGGACTGGTCTGACAAGGCGTCGATCATGCGCTTTGTCTATTACGGCGGCTCGGTCGAGTTCTTCTTTGTGGTGTTCACCTTCTTTTTGGTTCTGACAGCCATCGGGTTGTATTACCGGAACTTCATGTGGGCCATCGTGCGCGGCCTGGAAGGTTTTGCAAACACCACCGGGCGGTTCTTTGCCTGGGCGGGTCTGCTGATGGTGATTCAGCAGATCGTCATCGTATTCATGCAACGGGTCTTTACCCGCCCTGATATGTCCTTCGGTCTGGGAATACCGTTCCAGATGGATATCAGCTGGTTCGCGGAAGAGCTGAAACTGTATAACGCCATGGTTGTTTGTCTGTGTTGTACCTACACATTTGTGCAGGGCGGGCATGTGCGCGTTGATCTGATCTATGCCGGTATCAGCCACCGCGCCAAGCGTGTGGTCGATATGTGCGGTGCGTTGCTGTTCATGATGCCAATGGCGGTGCTGACCTGGATGTACGGCTGGTTCTTCCTGTGGCGTCACCTGATCGTGCCGAACCCTTCGGCCAGTGACGCGCTGGACCGTCTGGTGGCCAAGTCCCGCGCCTTGCGCTGGAACGTGGAAACCATCGGGTTCAGCCCCAACGGGTTCAATGCCTACTTCCTGTTCAAGATCCTTCTGGTGGCGTTTGCGGCCATGGTGTTCCTGCACGCCATCGCGTTTTTGTACCGGTCGTATCTGGAATACGTGGAAGGACCGGACAGCGTTGGAAAATACCTCGACAAGGACAGCCTTGGTGAGGGCGAAGAAGCCTATGAAGGCGCGCATTAAGGGCGGAGACAAAGACAATGCTATTCGGACTTGATGGCGTCGAGATAGGCCTCATTATCGTATTCTTTTGCCTTTTCGGGGGCATTCTTTCCGGCTTTCCGGTGGCTTTTGCCATCGGCGGGGCAGGGATCATATCCTTTGGCATCATCGCCGCGCTGGACAGCGCGGGGTTGCTGATCCACCAGGCGATTGACGTCGGATCGCAAAGTTATCGGGACCTTGTGAACTCCGGGATCAAGCCGGACACCATATCCGTGTTCCGATACCCGGATTTGCCAAGGCTCGCCGAACCGGTTTTTGCCTCGGGCTGGGAAACCGCGCTGGACCGGAACGTATCGTTCATCGTGAACCGCATGAACGAGCGCGTGCTGGCCGGGCAATCCATCGAGACCCTTCTGGCTGTGCTCATGTTCGTTCTGATGGGCATCACGTTGGAGCGGTCAAAGATTGCCAACGATCTTCTGACCACAATGGCGCGCGTTTTTGGTCCGCTTCCGGGTGGTCTGGCCGTGTCGATTGTGGTTGTAGGGGCGTTCCTTGCGGCTTCGACCGGTATCGTTGGCGCGACCGTTGTGACGATGGGCCTGCTGGCGCTTCCAACCATGTTGCGCAACAACTATTCGCCGGAACTGGCGACCGGTGTGATCGCGGCATCGGGCACCTTGGGGCAAATCATTCCACCGTCGATCGTGATCGTCCTGCTGGGCACATTGGCGGGGGATCTGTATTCGACAGCGCAGGAAACCCGGGCTGTTGAAGCCGGTTGTACCGACGCGCTGACCTATCTGGGTGAGCCTGCGGTTGTCTCGGTCGGGACGTTGTTCCAGGCTGCGCTGCTGCCGGGGATCATGCTAGCGCTGCTCTACGCGCTCTACGCCTTTGGCTATGCGCTGCTGAACCCGCACAAGGCGCCTGCAGTGGCTGTGTCCGGTGGCTCCGGGGAACCCATAACGCGGTCAGAAGGCCTGACATGGTTGCTGGGTGCGCCGGTTGCCCTGATCGTCGGTGCGGTCCTTCTGGGCAATGTCGGTGTGATCGGAAGCCAGAATATCTCGGTCTCGGCCTTTTCGGATATTGGCGAGGGTGCGTCGCTGCGGACCAACGTGTCGGCAGAGTGCAAGGCGTCGATGATCGATCTGCACGGGCAGGTTGCCTGGGATCAGGCTGTTGCCGAGCAGGAGGCAATTGATGCCGCTGGCGGCACAGCCGAAGCGCATCGCCTGACAGAAGAGGAACTGGCGGCCGAACAGCAAAAAAGGATTGCCGATGCGGCGCCGATCGGCACCGGAGTGGCGGTAACCCTTGTTCTGCTGGGTCTGACCCTGGTTCTGGGCCGTGGTATCGCACCGTCGCGGTCACCGCAGCCGCTGATCCTTGGCGCGATCGGGTTGTTGCTGATGGCATTGGTCGACATCTTGATGATATCGCCGACCACATCCTCTGGCGTGACTTTCGTGCTACTCACCCTGCCGTTCGCGCTGGCCATGTATGGCTGCAAAGAGGCTGCAGCCCGCTGTGCCACAAACGATCTGATCCGTGTGGTCTTTCCTCCACTTGTTCTGATCATCGCGGTGCTGGGCTCGATCCTGGGCGGTGTCACCAATCCGACACCGGCGGCTGCGCTGGGTGCGGGTGGCGCGATCATGCTGGCGGCCTATCGCAAGCTGCAGGATCAAGGCCGCTCGGGCAAAGTGGTCATCTGGTCGACCTTCGCCGTTGTCATTGCATTGCTGATGGGGGTCAACTTTGACCTGCGTATCAATCAAGGCAGTGTGACGGTAGAAACCTGGATCGCCTTCATCATTGCCTATGCGGCTTACCTGTACGCCCTGTTCGGGCTGTTGTACGGATGCTGGGTGCTCTATTCCAGCGGTGTATTGACCCCGGTGGTGCGCGAGACGGCCAAGGTGACCTCGATGGTGTTCACCATCCTGATCGGATCGCAGTTGCTGAACCTCGTGGTGATTTCATTCGGAGGGGAGCATTATATCCAGCAATTCCTGAAGAGCTTTGACAACGAGTTCACGGTTTTCCTGATCGTGATGCTGGTGCTGTTCATTCTGGGGTTCGTGCTGGATTTCCTTGAGATCATCTACATCGTGATCCCTATCGTGGGCCCTGTGATCTATGGCGGCTCTTTCGATCCGAAATGGGTCACAATCATGGTGGCGGTGAACCTTCAGACGTCCTTCCTGACGCCACCTTTCGGGTTTGCGTTGTTCTACCTTCGGGGGGTTGCGCCGAAGGAGGTCACTACAGGCCATATTTATCGCGGGATCGTTCCGTTTGTTCTGATCCAGGTGATGGGGATCGCGATCTTGTGGTTCTTCCCGACGATTGTCACGATCGTTCCGGACCTGATGCCAAACTGATCCGATCCGGAAGGGAATATTGCAAAGGGGGCCGGTTGGCCCCCTTTTCTGTTTGTTTCGGGCAAGGGGCCAGCCCCTTCTTGGCCTGCGGCCAATTCATCCCCGGGATATTTTTGGCCAGATGAAGATTCGGATCAGGTGAACTGGATCAGGTCCCAGCGATTGCCGAAGGGATCACGCCAGATTGCGACAATGCCATAAGGTTCGTGACGGGGTTCTTCTTCGAAGTGGATATCCCTTGCGCGCATGTTCGCATGGTCGCGGTAGAAATCATCGGTTTGCAGGAAGAACCCGACGCGTCCGCCGGTCTGGTTGCCTATGGCGGTGGTTTGTTCAGGTCCGTCAGCCTTTGCCAGAAGAAGACAGCCGCTATCCAAACCGGGAGGCGCGACCAGAACCCAGCGCTTGCCATTGCCGACGTCGATGTCCTTGATAAGTTCGAAGCTGAGCGTCTTTGTATAAAACAAGATGGCGTCGTCGTAATCCGGCACCACGAGGGTGACGGCATGCAGGCTTTGTTTCATCGCGCGGTCAGCCTTTGGTCGGATGCCGGTCAGGGAGCTGGATATTGGCGACCTGTTCGGCGATTGGCGGCGCCGATAAGGGGTGATGCGATGTGCCGGTATAGGCATCCGGATCGCTGATCTTTTGCCAGCCCCCCTGTATATAGGCCTCAAGTCCTGAAAACTTGGCTTTGTAGCCCATCTTGGGACTGCCGGGGACCCAGTACCCCAGATAGATATAGGGCAGGCCCGCCTCACGTGCGATGTCGATGTGGTCGAGGATCATGTAGGTGCCGAGTGAGTTTTGCGGCTGTTCCGGGTCGTAGAAGGAATAGACCATACTTAGACCGTCATCGAGCACATCGGTCAGGCTGACGGCGATCAACTCGCCCGTTTCAGGATCGGCGTATTCCACAACGCGGCTGCGGATCGGTGTTTCCTCGATCATCGCGGCGAATTCGAAAACATCCATGTCAGCCATGCCGCCATCGGCGTGACGGGTGTCAAGATAACGGCGGAACAGCTCGTATTGCTCGTCCGTGGCCCATGGCGAGGTTGCGCGGCGTTCCAGGTATCCGTTCCGCTTTGCCGCGCGTTTCTGGCTTTTGGTCGGTTGGAAGGCTGACACATCGATCCGGGCTGACAGGCAGGCGGCGCAATCCGTACACGAAGGCCGGTAGAGCACATTCTGAGACCGGCGAAATCCTTGTTGCGACAGGGAATTGTTCAGCTGTTCAGCCCCTTCGCCTTGCAGGGCGGTGAACAGTTTACGTTCCATCCTGCCGCCAAGATAAGGGCAAGGCTGCGGTGCCGTGACATAGAATTGTGGCGCAATTGGCAGCGTATGTCGCATGAAATCCCCATCCAACCTCGGGAGGGATGATAGCAACCGTTCCCGAGACCGCCAAGTGTTTCACGCAACCTTGGGTCAGGCCCGTTGATTGATCATGACGGTGCCCAGAAAACTGTCGGTCAGACCCTGGCCACGGGCGCTGGTCATCATCATGATGACCGAGATGATCTGGACCACGGGAAAGGCCATGCTGACGAAATAGCCCGCAGTATGGGCAAGCGCCTTGCCCAGATCCATTCGTTCTCCGAACGCGTCACGCAGCTCGATCCCCATAAAGCGCATTCCCAGCGTGGCAGAGCCGTTGGCGATGGTCACCACCCGGTAGACGAAACTAACGACGGCGTAGATCAGGGCCAGGAAAAACAGACCCAGAAACGCAGTAAAAAGGATTGCCACCGTGCAAAGCAGCGAAATGAAGGCGATATCGAACAGCCAGGCGACGAAGCGTTTGGTTGTCACGGAACGATAGAAATCGGGTTGGGTGTCGGGGTCGGGCAGATGGTTCATTCGATGGGTCCGAAAAACTGGGGTAGGGGTACCCTGTCCCGAAACACCGGGGCAGGGCAAGGTCAATCAGGCGGGCTCGCCCTTGCCGTCTTCGTCATGGTTCTCGCGGGCGCGTTCATCCATGAATTGGTCGAATTCGGCCTTGTCCTTGGCGTCACGCAGACGACGCAGGAAAGCTTCGAAATCCTGTTGTTCACGTTCCAGTCGGGCCAGGGTATCTGCTTTGTAGGCGTCAAAGGCGCTGTTGCCCGAGGGCTTCATCGCACTCATGTGGCTTTGCCAGGATTTGCGGCGGTTGCAGGATTTGCTGAACATGCGTTTGCTCCAGATCATATAGGCCAGCAGGGCAAGGCCAACGGGCCAGAAGAAGATGAAACCAAGAACCATGGCGGCGATCCAGGCCCCTTTGCCTTTGTCATCTAGCCAGGCTTCGGTTCGATAAAGCCATCCCGGATTCGCGGGGACGGCGGGGTCGGACAGTGCGGTCATTTGAGCTCTCCAGGTTTGATGTAAACTCTATTCACATTGCATAGATGGGGTGCCGTTTGGTTGGGTGCAAGGGGTAATGTGAAAAAGATTTACATTAAGCAATCCGGTTGACGTTTCAGGATCTGGCTCGCAGGGTCTGGGTATGGATATGACGGACAACAAAGCTGCCCCTGCACTAAAGGATATACTTGAACTGGAAACACAGGTCTGGGTGGCGCTGGTTGAAGGTAATGCAAGCGCCGACCGCGCCTTGCTGAGCGCGGATTTTCTGGGCGTTTATCCCACGGGTTTTGCCAATCGGGACGATCACGTCGGGCAATTTGCAGATGCGCCAACGATGGCCGAGTTTGATCTGAGTGATGCCCGGTTACGCATTCTGACCCCGGATATCGTCTTGTTGTCCTACCGCGCCGACTACCTGCGCCCGGGCGCAGATCAGCGCGAGGCAATGCTGATTTCATCTTTGTGGGAAAGAAGAAACGACGTATGGATCAACAGCTTCAGTCAGGATACGCCGGTTCAGGAAACCTGATCAGAATGCCCCATTGACGATTACGCCCCGCAATGCGCAGGGTGCGCGCATGACTGACGCTCTTGCCATTACCCGCCTTCCGCGTGCGTTTGATCCGTCTCTGGGCGATGAAACCCGCGCTCTGATACCTGATCTGTCGCAGGAGATGGGAGAGCTGGTGGCGGGAACCGCCGGGTCCAGCCCATATCTGAAAGGCTTGATCGAGCGTGAAAGGGAATGGCTGCCTGATGCCTTATTGCGCCCGGATCAGGCACTGTCTGAAGTCATGGCGGATGCGCGTAAGCTGCAGACGGATCAGCTGAAATCCGGCTTGCGGCAGGCCAAGCGGCGGGTGGCGCTGTTGACCGCGCTTGCCGACATTGCAGGTGCCTGGCCGCTTGAGAAAGTCACCGCGGCGCTGACCGATTTCGGAGCACTGGCCGCGGATGTTGCGGCCAAGGCCGAGATCGCCATGTTGATCCGGCGCAACAAATTGCCGGGTATGACCGAGGATGCTATCGAAACTGCCGCCGGGATGGTCATTCTGGCCATGGGCAAGATGGGCGCGCATGAGCTGAACTACAGCTCGGATATCGATCTGATTGTGCTGTTTGATGAGACACGGTTTGACCCGGATGACTTCTACGAGGCCCGGCAGGGCATGGTGCGGGCAACGCGGAACTTCTGCGCGACGCTCAGCGACAAGACTGCCGATGGCTATGTTTTCCGTACAGATCTGAGGCTGAGGCCAGACCCCGCCGTAACACCGGTTTGCATGGCAATGGAGGCCGCTGAACGGTACTATGAAAGCCTTGGCCGCACTTGGGAGCGCGCGGCATATATCAAGGCCCGCCCCTGCGCCGGAGACTTGGCCGCGGGGCAGCGGTTTCTGGACAGTCTGCGCCCTTTTGTCTGGCGTCGCCATCTGGATTTTGCCGCCATTCAGGACGCGCATGATATGCGTCTGCGGATTCGCGAAAACAAAGGTACGGGCGGGGTCTTGTCGATCCCGGGCCACGACATGAAGCTGGGGCAGGGAGGTATTCGCGAGATCGAGTTCTTCACTCAAACCCGTCAGCTGATCGCAGGCGGCCGCGATCCGGACCTGCGGGTGCGTGGAACGGTTCCGGGGTTGGCGGCGTTGGCGTCAAAAGGCTGGGTGCCGCAGGATGTCGCGGACAAACTGACCGATCATTACCGGGCGCATCGCGAAGTCGAACACCGCATTCAGATGGTTCATGATGCACAGACGCATAAGGTGCCGAAATCACCGGAAGGCATCGAACGTATCGCCTGTCTGATGGGGATCGGCGGCGTTGAACTGAAACAGGACCTGAAAAACCGCCTGACCGAAGTGCACGAACTGACCGAAGGATTTTTTGCGCCCGGGCCCGGTCCTGCACCTGTGGCGGCGCAGGATGTAGAATTTGACCAGAGTGTTCTGGCCCGGTGGACGACCTATCCGGCCTTAAGGTCCCAGCGCGGGTCGCGGATATTCGAACGGTTGCGGCCCGAGCTGCTGTCGCGTCTTGCCAAGACCGCCAAACCGGAAGAGGCGTTGATGGCGCTGGATGGGTTTCTGTCTGGCCTTCCCGCCGGGGTGCAGCTGTTTTCCTTGTTCGAGGCCAATCCGCAACTGATCGACCTACTGGTCGATATCGTTGGCACGTCTCATGCTCTGGCCTCGCATCTGTCGCGCAATGCCTCGGTTTTCGACGCGGTGATCGGCGGCAGTTTCTTTGCCGATTGGCCGGGGCAGAAGGAATTGCAGGTCGAACTGGCCCGTGCGCTGGCGGAAGAGTCTGACTATGAAACCCGGCTCGACCTTGCGCGGCGCTGGTGTAAGGAATGGCATTTCCGGGTCGGCGTCCACCACTTGCGGGGTCTGATCGACGGGGCACAGGCAGGCCGGCAATATGCAGAGCTAGCACAATCGGTGATTGCCGCCATCCTGCCCTATGTTACCGAGAATTTCGCCCGTAAACACGGTCCCGCACCGGGACGCGGAGCGGCGGTGTTGGGCATGGGATCGCTGGGCGCAGGACGGATCAATTCGCAATCCGATCTGGACATGATTGTGATCTATGATCCGCAGGATCAGGACATGTCCGATGGTCCGCGTCCTTTGGCCACGCGCACCTATTATGCGCGGTTCACGCAGGCGCTGATCACCGCACTTTCGGCTCCGATGTCACAGGGGCGGCTGTATGAGGTCGACATGCGCCTGCGCCCGTCCGGCAATCAGGGACCAGTCGCCACCAGTTGGGCCAGCTT
>NZ_JBXWSG010000008.1:0-77276 GCF_059613305.1 Ruegeria sp. BHSB056
ATGTCTCATTCCCTGCGTACATTAATCGACACCTCAACCTATGCTGACCAGTCGGCGATCCTTGAAACCCTGATCTCTCAGGCCAGCCTGAGCGCTGCGGACCGCAGCGCTATCAGCGCAGCTGCCGCGCAGCTTGTGCGCGACATCCGCTCCAGCACGTCTCCGGGGTTGATGGAGGTGTTTCTTGCCGAATACGGTCTGTCTACCGACGAAGGCGTCGCGCTGATGTGCCTGGCCGAAGCGCTGTTGCGCGTGCCGGATGCAGACACGATTGACGCGTTGATTGAAGACAAAATCGCCCCTTCGGATTGGGGTAAGCATCTTGGGCACTCGTCTTCATCCTTGGTGAACGCCTCGACATGGGCACTGATGCTGACGGGCAAGGTTCTGGACGAAGGCAAGACCTCGCCCGTTGGTGCCCTGCGCGGGGCCATCAAGCGATTGGGTGAACCCGTGATCCGTACCGCTGTGTCGCGGGCGATGAAGGAAATGGGGCGGCAATTCGTGTTGGGTGAATCCATTCACGCCGCGATGGAACGCGCGCGCGGGATGGAAAGCAAGGGGTATACCTACTCCTACGACATGCTGGGAGAAGCAGCCCGGACCGAAGGGGATGCCGCGCGATATCACCTGTCCTACTCACGCGCCATTTCGGCCATCGCTGAGGCCTGTACCCATGATGATATCCGCGTCAACCCCGGCATTTCGGTCAAGTTGTCGGCCCTGCACCCCCGCTATGAACTGGAACAAGAAAAGCGGGTGATGGATGAACTGGTTCCGCGCCTGCGGGCGCTGGCCCTTTTGGCCAAGGCCGCTGGCATGGGGTTGAACGTCGACGCCGAAGAGGCGGATCGCCTGTCTTTGTCATTGCAGGTGATAGAGGCAGTGATGTCCGATCCGGCTCTGGCTGGCTGGGATGGGTTCGGCATCGTGGTTCAGGCTTATGGGCCACGCGCTTCGCTGGTTCTGGACACACTCTATGACATGGCTGAACGCCACGATCGCAAGCTGATGGTGCGTCTGGTCAAAGGCGCCTATTGGGATACCGAGATCAAACGCGCGCAGGTCGAAGGCGTGGATGGCTTTCCCGTCTTCACGCACAAGGCGGTCACCGATGTGTCCTATATCGCCAATGCGCGCAAGTTGCTGGGCATGACAGACCGGATCTACCCACAATTCGCCACCCACAACGCCCATACAGTCAGCGCCATATTGCACATGGCCGAAGGTCAGCCTTTTGAATTCCAGCGCCTGCATGGTATGGGTGAGACATTGCATCAGCTTGTGATGAACAGGCAGAAAACGCGTTGTCGCATCTACGCACCGGTTGGTGCGCATCGTGACCTGCTGGCCTACCTTGTGCGGCGTCTGCTGGAAAACGGCGCAAACTCATCCTTCGTCAACCAGATTGTCGACGAAAACGTCCCGCCGGAAGTGGTTGCCTCGGATCCGTTTGTTACGGTGCTGACACCGCCGCCCCCACTGCCCACCGGGCCCGAACTATTCAAGCCGGAACGCCCCAATTCCAAAGGTTTCGATCTACACCACACCCCGACGCTGGATAAGATTGATGCAGCGCGGGATCAGTTCCGTGCGTATCACTGGTATGCACAGCCGTTGCTGGCTGACGCTGCCAAACCACAGGTGGATGAGCAGGTAATCAACCCGGCGAATCCTGCCGACAAGCCGGGCGCGGTCGCCTCGGCAAGTGAAGCAGATGTGGAACTGGCGCTGTCTTCGGCAAAGCCGTGGCAGGCCCCGGCAGCCGAACGTGCCCGCATCCTGAACTCTGCCGCCGATCTTTATGAAACACACTACGGCGAATTGTTCGCCCTGCTGGCGCGCGAGGCTGGCAAATCGCTACCTGACGCCGTGGCGGAACTGCGTGAAGCGGTGGATTTCCTGCGTTACTACGCCGCCAACATACCTGATGCCGAGCCCGCTGGAGTATTCACCTGCATCAGCCCGTGGAACTTCCCGCTGGCGATCTTCTCAGGGCAAATATCGGCAGCTTTGGCAACCGGGAACGCCGTTTTGGCCAAGCCTGCGCCGCAGACACCCCTGATCGCGCACCGCGCCATTCAATTGCTGCATGAGGCTGGTGTGCCGCGCCACGCGCTGCAATTGCTGCCGGGTGGTCCGACCGTGGGCGCGGCGCTGACATCGGATGCGCGCGTCTCGGGCGTGGCCTTCACCGGCTCGACAACGACCGCTCTCAGAATCCGGTCGGCAATGGCTGGGTCCATGCGCCCCGGCACGCCGCTGATTGCGGAAACTGGTGGCCTGAACGCCATGATCGTTGACAGCACCGCACTTCCCGAACAGGCCGTGCAATCGATCATTGAAAGCGCTTTTCAGTCCGCAGGCCAGCGGTGTTCCGCACTGCGATGCCTGTACCTTCAAGAGGATATCGCAAATGACGTCCTGACCATGCTCAAAGGGGCAATGGATGCCCTGCGCATCGGTGATCCGTGGCTGATCTCTACCGATTGCGGCCCGGTGATCGACGCGCAGGCCCGGCAGGTAATCGCTGATCACGTCGCCACGGCACGGGCCGAAGGGCGTGTTCTGAAAGAGCTGCCGCTACCGCCCGAAGGTATCTTTGTTGCCCCCACGTTGATCGAAATCTCGGGCATTGCCGCGCTGGAGCGCGAAATATTTGGCCCCGTATTGCACGTGGCAAGGTTCAAAGCGCAGGAGATCGACAAGGTCATCGCGGATATCAACGCAACCGGATACGGGCTGACCTTTGGCCTGCAAACCCGGATCGACGACCGAGTGCAGCATGTGACTGAAGCTATCCATGCCGGAAACATCTATGTAAACCGCAATCAGATTGGTGCCATCGTTGGCTCCCAACCTTTTGGCGGTGAAGGGCTGTCAGGCACCGGCCCGAAGGCGGGCGGCCCGAATTACATGGCCAGGTTCTGTGCACCTGATCGGCAAACCACGACAGAAACCTGGGAGCATTTGGCAGACCTACCTGCCCCTCAAGGCCAGCCTGCCCCAATCCAAACCCGTTCTCTGCCCGGCCCAACCGGAGAATCGAACCGGCTGAGCGAATATCCCCGCCCACCACTTCTGTGCATGGGGCCGGGGGAAACGGCGGCGCGCGCGCAGGCTGAAGCCGTACAGGCACTGGGTGGCACGGCCATTCAGGCAACCGGAATGCTTGACCTTCACCGGTTGGAGAACCTGACCGGTATCTCTGGTGTTCTTTGGTGGGGCGATGCTGAAACCGCGCAGCAGATCGAACTGCATCTGGCCCGTCGGGACGGCCCCATTCTTCCCCTGATTCCGGGCAGACCCGACCGCGCGCGTGTGCTGGGTGAGCGCCATGTGTGTGTCGATACGACCGCAGCTGGCGGAAACGCTGCGTTGTTGGGAGGTGCGGCATAAGCTTGCCTTGACGCTGGGCGCGCAAAAGCCCAGCGTCACCTCATGTTTCCGATACGTGACCATAACCCCTCGGGGCGCACGCCTTATGTTGTCTACGTCTTATTGGCGGCCAACATCCTGATCTTCCTCAGCTATGTGGGGATCATGAATGATGCGCCACTTATCAACCGGCTGTTCTTCGATTACGCCATCATCCCGGCGCGGGTCAGCGACGGGGTTGGTCTGGAAACCCTTGTGACATCCATGTTCCTGCATGGGGGCTGGATGCATCTGGCCGGGAACATGCTGTTCTTATGGATATTCGGCGACAATCTGGAAGACGAAATGGGCCATCTGCCCTTTTTGCTGTTCTACCTGGTCGCAGGTATCGGCGCAGGTCTGATCCATGTGGTTACAGGACCGGACTCTCAGGTGCCTACCGTCGGCGCCTCGGGCGCGATTGCGGGTGTCATGGGGGGATACCTACTGCTGTTTCCCAAGGCGCGTGTGGATATTCTGCTGATCCTGGTTGTCTATTTCAGGGTCTTTACCATCCCCGCCTTCATCATGCTGGGCGTATGGCTGGCGATTCAGTTCTTTGGCAGCGTCACCAGCAACCCGGACGAAGGCGGTATCGCCTACTGGGCCCATACCGGCGGGTTTGCCGTGGGGTTGATCTTATGCGTACCATTGTGGCTGCGGCGCGGCGGCGTGCAATTCTGGAACCGCACGCACGGGCATCCGCCCCACCCAGAGACAAAGTACAAGCTGTCGCAGTCTCGTATACCGCGCGTTCCGCGTCGATAAAGCTGGGCTAAGGGGCGATCAGCCCCGGATGACTTTGGCGAATTGATCAAAGATCGGTTCATTCGAACAGATCACTTCACCATCTTCCAGCGCGTTGCCTTCAGGGTTCAGGGCCTGCACGAAGCCGCCCGCCTCTTTCACGATGATGATACCGGCGGCGATATCCCAGGCGTTCAGGCGGCGTTCCCAGAAACCTTCGTACCTGCCCGCAGCCACATATGCCATGTCAAGCGCCGCAGCACCCCAACGGCGCACACCGGCGCAGGCGGGCATCAGACGCGCCAGATCCTGCAGGGTTGCAGGCAGGTCAGATCGACCGCCAAAAGGCAGGCCGGTTGCAAAGATCGATTCAATCATGCGGTGACGCCCCGACACACGAATTCGGGTGTCGTTCATCCACGCACCTTCGCCTTTTTCAGCAAAGAACATCTCATCCTTGGCAGCATCATAGATCACGCCGGCAACGATCTTGCCCTTATGTTCCAGTGCAATCGAAATTGCCCAATGGGGCAGGCCATGCAGAAAATTGGTGGTGCCGTCCAGCGGATCTACGATCCAGCGGCGGGTCGGGTCTTCTCCGTCGATGGAACCGCCCTCTTCGGCCAGCCAGCCATAGGTTGGGCGTGCGCCCAGCAATTCGTCCTTCAGGATGGCTTCGGCCGCGATATCGGCCTTGGAGACAAAATCGCCCGCGCCCTTCATCGACACCTGCAGATTCTCGACTTCACGAAAGTCCTTGACCAAAGAACGCCCCGCCTTGCGCGCGGCCTTGATCATGATGTTGAGATTTGCACTGCCAACCATTGTAAAAGGGCTCCTGTCCGGTCAAGCCGCGCGTATACTGCCGCAAGGCTTCCTTGCCAAGAGGAATGATCGCATAACAGACCCGCAGAAAACGCCTCTACCGGGATTGCAGCTTGCGCGCCTCTTCGCGGGCCAGTTTCACCAGTTCCTGAACATAGGGCTTGTCCAGATCTTCTGATCGGACCGCTGCATAAAGGCGACGCGTGATCCCCTCTTTGGTCAGGGGGCGTGTCACATAGTCCGAGTTGTATTTGACCTCGCGCACGACCCAATCCGGCAAAACCGAGATGCCCCGGTTTGATGCCACCAGAAGCAGGATGACAGCTGTCAATTCCACCTGCCTGATCGAGGCGGGTTCGACGCGTGCAGGGATCAACAATTGACTGAACACATCCAGACGTGTGCGCTCCACCGGGTAGGTTATCAGGGTCTGACCTCGGAAATCCTCAGCCTCGATATAGGCTTTTTCCGCCAGTGGATGGGCTGATGCAGCGACAAAGACGGGATTGTAGTCAAACAGCTCCACAAACTCGACACCCGGCAGATCTTCAGGATCGGATGAGACCACCAGATCAACCTCTTCCTTCTGCAAGGCAGGCAGGGCATCAAAGGCCAGACCGGGTCGGATATCGACATCCACGTCGCCCCAGGATTTCCTGAAGGATTCAAGAACCGGAAACAGCCATTCGAAACACGCGTGGCATTCGATGGCGATATGCATTCGCCCGGTGCGCCCATCCCGCAGCGACGAAAACTCATTTTGTGCCGCCTCGACCTGCGGCAGGATCTGCTCGGCCAACCGCAGCAGGCGCAAACCGGCGGCTGACAGCTTCATCGGCTTAGAACGTCGCAGAAACAGCTCGACCCCGGCCTGATCCTCCAACCCTTTGATCTGATGACTCAATGCGGATTGAGTGATGTTCAACTGGTCGGCAGCGCGTGCCAACCCACCGCATTCATGGATCGCCTTGATGGTACGCAGGTGCCGGAATTCAATGTGCATCTCAAGTATCGTTCATGTTGTTGTTGAATAATATGAGTTTGTCTCACAATGTCCGTCATGGCACAAGATAGTCAGTTGATCCAGTGAGGCAGCCATGTCCAAACCCGAAATTTCATTCGAGTTCTTTCCGCCCAAAACTCTGGAGGCTTCATTCCGCCTTTGGGATACGGTCCAGACATTGGCGCCACTGGAGCCCCGTTTTGTATCAGTCACCTACGGTGCAGGCGGTACGACCCGGGAACTGACGCGCGACGCGGTTGCAACCCTGCATAAATCCTCTGGCCTGAACGTCGCTGCACACCTAACCTGTGTTGACGCCTCGCGGCAGGAAACGCTGGAAATCGCCGACACATTCGCACGTGCGGGCGTGCAGGACATCGTGGCCCTGCGGGGCGACCCGCCGAAAGGGCATGATCGGTTCGTACCGCACCCCGAAGGCTTTAACAGTTCGATTGAGTTGATTGAGGCGCTGGCTGAAACCGAAATGTTCAGCATCCGTGTCGGTGCCTATCCTGACAAGCACCCTGAAGCTGCGGACATGTCAGCAGACGTGGATTGGCTGAAGGCCAAACTTGACGCGGGCGCTGACGAAGCGCTGACGCAATTCTTTTTCGAGGCCGAAACCTTCTTCCGTTTCCGTGACGCCTGCGCCAAGGCAGGTATCGACAAACCGATCGTTCCGGGCATTCTGCCTATTGAAAACTGGGCAGGTGCGCGCAAGTTCGCCAAAAGCTGCGGCACGCATATTCCCGATTGGGTCGAACACGCCTTTGAAAAGGCCGTGCGCGACGGGCGTGAGGATCTGCTGGCAACTGCGATCTGCACCGAGTTGTGCTCGGACCTGATCGAAGGTGGCGTGGACAAGCTGCATTTCTATACCCTGAACCGCCCGGAATTGACGCGCGATGTGTGCTTTGCCCTTGGGATCACGCCGCAGGTCGATCTTCAAAACGTCGCCTGACAACTGAAAAATCCAATGATTCGCCCGGGTTACTAACTTGTCCGGGCGTTTTCCTTTTCTTGTGCGTGACCTGTATCACAGTTACATCCGTGAATTCACGCCTTTGCGGAACAATGGATTCTTCGCATCGCGATTGTTGTCAGCTTCCCTCTCAATCAACAGTGAAATTTGACAAAACCATGCCCTCGGCAACACTAGGGGTGTGTAGTTTTTAATGAGTGTTTTGAGTATGGAACCTGTCGATAAGGTCAGGGCACGCACGGATGCCCTGGCAGATCTGGGCCTGAACCCGTCTGCCAATTCCAGTGAAATACGAGAGGCGTGGCGTCACATCGCCTTTCACACGCATCCTGATCACAAGGAAGGCGACAGTTCCGGGTTTTCACGCGCCAAGGCAGCCTATGATTTTCTGCGCAAAGAAGGGCTGGCGACAAAGGGCGGTGCCGCTGCTGGCCCGCCACAACCACGTCGGGCACGGTTGAAGAAACGAATCATCGAGCTTCCGCAGGAGGATATTGCCGCATGCGAGGCGATGCTGAATCCCGGGCAGGCGCTGTCGCATATGAACAGTCAGACTGGTATTCAACCCAAATGCGGCAGCGATGTCGCTGACCATGTTCCCGACGCGGTCGGATGCTATGGGCGGCACCTGACTTACTTTGTCACGACTCCGGTCAATCAGGGCGCAAATCGTGTGGCTTTGCCAACGACCGTTCTGACCAGTGCGCGGCACACCACAGCGGAAATCCTGAGCTTTCAATCCAGCGACACGGGCGCCGGGGAGGTTGTCATTCCCGATACGATCCGCGAACGCAAATTTCCGGGTGCCAAGAGCGTCAGGATCCGGTTTGACGCCGACCAGACGATACGGGATCAGTTCTGGCTTGCTGGCTGAACGAAAAAGCCCGGCTGGGTAAGCCGGGCTTTGTGCAATTTTGGCCGGGTCAGTTTTTCACCGGACCTTCCGAGGTAAATTTCGGGATCACGCTGGTCGAGGCGTCAGACGGCTCGATACCCGGCCAGTTGCCTTCAGCAAGGTTGATGTTGCCCGGAATGTCTTCTTCGAAGAACCCGACGACCACATCCGTGATGTTGAGATACAGCTTGTCGTCAACGATCCGCCACAAGTTCGGGTTTGCCGGAACCTTGCCACCGCGCGACACGCCATAGGCGCAGTGTCCATCATATTGCGGGGCATAATAGGCCGGGTTTTCCAGAAATTTGTCGCGGTTTTCCTCGGACGAGAATGCCCAGGTTGCACCATTGTATTCGGCAGTAATGCTGGCATTGCCACGCACGCCTTCGTGCTGTGGCTGACCTACCGGTACCTGATCCAGGTTGCGATAGGCGACAACATCATACCCCGAAACGGCAAACCCTGTGCCGTCAATATATTGCGGCCCGGCAAATGCCGGAACGGCCAGGGCCATGGCCGCAGCAAAGGTCAAAGCAAAGCGTTTCATGTAGTTTATCCTTTTCGTTCCAGCGGTATCGGTGACGCCGTGATGGCAGGTCTGGCAAAACAATATGCGATTCCCATTCTGTTCGTAGCCCTCCTCGCGCCGCTGTGACCCCTCTCGAGCAAACGTGAGAGTTTGGTCGCGGATTATTACAAATTATGCCGGAAAAGCTGGGTTGGACTCGGCGGATTGCAACACTACCTGTAAGACTGCATCGAACGCGGCCCGGTCAAAGGCATGAAAGGCAAGAAATGAGCGACCAATCTTCGTATACCCCACCAGCAGTCTGGACATGGGACAGTGAAAGTGGCGGACAGTTCGCCAACATTAACCGACCTATTGCCGGCGCAACCCATGACAAGGACTTGCCGGTTGGACGTCACCCATTGCAGTTGTATTCCCTTGCCACACCCAACGGTGTCAAAGTCACCGTTATGCTGGAAGAGTTGCTGGCATTGGGTCACGAAGGCGCTGAATACAACGCCTGGCTGATCAACATCGGCGAGGGCGACCAGTTCGGTTCAGGGTTTGTCGAGGTCAACCCAAACTCGAAAATCCCAGCCCTTTGGGATCACTCTGGCTACAAGCCGGTTCGGGTGTTTGAAAGTGCCTCGATCCTGTTTCATCTGGCTGAGAAGTTCGGAGAGTTTCTGCCTGCGTCCGGGCCGGAACGGACCGAAGTCATGAACTGGCTATTCTGGCAAATGGGCAGCGCCCCTTATCTGGGTGGCGGGTTTGGCCATTTCTACGCTTACGCGCCTGAAAAGTGGGAATACCCGATCAACCGCTTTGCGATGGAGGCAAAACGCCAGTTGGACGTTCTGGACAGGGAACTGGCGAACAAGACCTATATCGCGGGCGAGGAATATACCATTGCCGACATGGCGATCTGGCCGTGGTACGGTCAACTGGTTCTGGGCCGACTGTACAGCGCGGCAGAGTTCCTTGACGCAGAATCCTACAAGAACGTGGTGCGCTGGGCCAAGGCGATAGACGCGCGGCCTGCGGTTCAGCGTGGCCGTATGGTCAACCGCGCCTTTGGCGAGCCGCACACGCAGCTTCACGAGCGTCACGACGCCAGCGATTTCGAAACACGCACGCAAGACAAACTGGAAGCCGCTGCGGAATAGCAGCGTCCCATCCTAGTACCACGCGGCGCAATATGCGCCGCGTGTTTGCCTTTTGGTCGTTACTTCAGAATTGGCGGTTTCGCGGGATTGCTGCCCGGAACCTCGCGCACCAGATCTGCAACCTGCGGTTCGGGCAGGTCAAAGCGAAGCCCCGTCTTCGCCAGCAGCGCGGCAGCGACGTCTTCTGTGGCAAAGAACCCGACATCCATCGCCCCCGCTTCGATCCCCGAAAACGTCAACGCCTCAGAAGCAGCCTTGGCCAGGGCGGGCTCGCCCCCTTCGACCGCACCGACAAACCCCAGCAAATGACCCTGAGCACCCGCCTCGGATTTCGTGGCGACCAAATAGGCTGCACTGGCAAGCCCACCAGCAGTTGCCAGTTTTGCATCAAGGGCGGTCAACAGGCTGTCCGGCAAACCGGCAGGAGGCATGAACTCGGCCAGCTTTTCCTCGACCTCTTCCGGGCCATGCTGCAACGTTTCGGCCAGCCAGCCCAAGGCCTCGGCAGGCACCAGCATGGATGATGGCGCAGTTTCCAGGTTCAGGCCCAGCCCGATACCCTGCCCTGCCAGCATCCCCGACAACACGCGCCCCGACAGCGCAACATAAGGCACGGGCCGCCCGGCAAACCGCGCCAATCGTTCCTCGCGGTCGAAAGCCAACACAAAGCGCCCATCGGCCACATCGAACACTTCGGGCGAGATGTTTTCGCCCACCGCTTCCTCGGTCAGCATCAAAAACAGCTCGCTATCTGCAAGCCGTTCAAAAAACCGCAGACGGGTGGCATCGTTCTGCGGATCTGCCAGCATCGTGGCATGCGCCGTGTCCAACGCTGTGGTTTCAGTCATTCAGCACCTCTTGAACCCGCGCGCGCAGAACCGGCAGCAGTTCTGCCTCGAACCACGGGTTTTTCTTTACCCATGCCGTATTCCGCCAGGACGGATGAGGCAAGGCAAAGACCCGCGGCGCATGGTCCTGCCAGTTCCGAACGGTATCTGTCACCGACCCGCGCGCGCCCAGATGATATTTATGCGCATGACCGCCGACCAACACCGTCAACGGCACCTGCCCCAGTTCCTGCATCACCCTGTCATGCCAGGTATTGCCGCATATCACGGGCGGAGGAAGGTCCGCACCGCGGGCATCATAACCAGGGAAACAGAATGCCATGGGCACAATCGACACAAGGTCACGATCATAAAAAACAGGTTCATCGACCCCAAGCCAGTGGCGCAGCCTGTCGCCTGACGGGTCTGTAAAGGGCCGTCCTGACTCGTGCACGCGCGCACCCGGTGCCTGCCCCGCGATCAGGATTGGTGTTCCGCGCCGAAACCAGACCACCGGGCGGGGTTCATGAGCAGTTCTCGTTTGCGCGAAAGACGCGGCGCACAGGCGACACGCGCGGATTTCGCCATCTAAATCTTTCATCTGGTTGCGAAACCTCCCAAAGCTGTTTTGCAAAGATCAGGCCTGAAACCACATAATATAGGTGCGGCAGATTACCAGAAGTGCAGCGGAATTGCCGACAACCGATCAGTTGTTTGCGGGTTCGGCAGCAACGCATTGAACATTTGTTTCATAATTCGACATAATGTAGCCAACATGGATCGGTAAAAACCATCCTTTCTGACCGCCAAAACCGCGGCAACACAACGGAAACGAGCAGCAGGCTGCGAATGCTAGAATTCGACAATGTCAGCAAGTCCTTCTGGACCGGGACGCGCCGTAAGGTGATCCTGGACAGGGTCTCATTCCGTGTCGAACTGGGCACGTCGCTGGGCGTTCTGGCCCCGAATGGTACTGGCAAAACCACACTGATCAACATGATGGCCGGTCTGGAAAAACCCGACGAGGGTGTAATCCGCCGCGAATGCCGGGTCTCGTTTCCAATGGGATTCACCGGGGGTGTAACCGGCAAGTTGTCAGCGCTTGAGAACGCGCGATACATCGCCAAGATTTACGGTATGGACCCGGACTATGTTGAGGCGTATTGCAAATGGCTCTGCGGTTTGGGTGAATATTTCGAACAGCCGCTGTCCACCTATTCTTCGGGAATGCGGTCACGATTCACGTTTTCTTTGATGCTAGCGCTGGATTTCGACATGTATCTTGTCGATGAAGGGATGCCAGCATCTACAGATGTTGAATTCAACGAAAAGGCAGGGGCTATCCTGAAGGAAAGGTTGCGCACTACGACATTGGTGATCGTGTCGCACAGCCCGACTGTATTGGAAAAATTCGCGCAGCAGGCCGCCGTTCTGCTGGACGGGCAATTGTACATGTTTGACTCCTTGGAAGAGGCAAAGCAGCTATATGACTACGAAACCCAAGGTTAGAAAGTACACCTGGCGCAGCAATCGCCCGGTGGACGATTCGGCCGAGGCGCGTGCGGATGCAATCTCGCGCATACGAGGCGCGACGCAAGGCCAGGCACCGGCGGCCGAGGCCCAGCCAGGCACGCAAATTGACGACATCAAGCGCGAAGGTCTGACAGGTCGCCAGTTGCGCATTGCGCGAAAACTGGCGCAGAAACACGGACTGGCAGCAACATCGGACTATGATGCGGTGCGCTTGCTGCGCAAGAAAGGCATTGATCCGTTTCAGCGCACGAACCTTCTTGATCTTGCCGCGGCAAAGCCCTCGGCACAGGGCGACAGCTCGAAGGTCAAAGACAAGATCAGCATTCAGTTGCCGCAATCCATAGGCGCAAGCACGCCAAACCTTCCGGGACCCGAGCTCAGCCCGGCTGAGCGGCGCAACCTTGAAATCGGTCAGATTCAGAAGGACATCGCGCGTCGACGCAGGCGTAAGCTGTTTGGCCTTTTCGCGCGTCTGGCCGCCTTTGTGTTCCTACCGACCTTTGTTGTGGGGTTCTATTTCTATCGCATCGCCACCCCGATGTATGCCAGCGATTCCGAGTTTCTGATCCTGCAAGCCGATGGCGGGCCGGGTTCCATCGGCGGGCTGCTTGCCGGGACGCAATTCGCCACCACACAGGATTCAATCTCGGTTCAGTCTTTCCTGGAATCGAAAGAGGCTTTGTTGCTGCTGGATCGGGACGCAGGGTTTTCTGATGTCTTCAAGCAGGAATCGATTGATCCGATTCAAAGGCTATCACCCGACGCCACGCTGGAAGACGCATACAAGCTGTTCAAACGCATGATCACCATCGGGTATGACCCAACCGAAGGGGTCATTCGGATGGAAGTTGTTGCACCAGATGCACAGACATCGACCGAGTTCTCGGAGCGTTTGATCTCTTACGCCGAAGCCCGGGTGAATGCCCTGTCCGGCAAGAAGCGCGAAGACCAGATGCGCGACGCATTGGAAAGCTTTGAAGCGGCGCAGGAGGCGCGGCGGCAGGCGCAGGAGGAATTGATCGAACTTCAGCTTCAAGGGGCAGTGCTGGACCCCGAGAATGTCATTGCCAGCCTGCGCGCACGCATCAACGAGATCGAGATATTGGTGCAGGACAAAGAGCTTGAACTTGCCGCCCTGCAAGACAACCTGCGCCCGAACAAAGCCAAGGTCGACGGCGTCAAGGCTGACATTGCCCGGCTTGAAAAGGTGCTGGAACAACTGAATGCCGAGATGCAGGATGCTTCCGATGGCGAAAATTCGCTGGCGCGGTTGAGTGTGCGCATCCAGATCGCTCAGGCGGATCTGGCGGCGCGGGACATGATGCTGCAAACGGCAATGCAGCAAATGGAATCGACCCGATCCGAAGCCAACCGACAGGTGCGTTACCTGACCGTCTCGGTGAACCCGATACCCAGTCAGGAACCCAGCTATCCGCGCAAGTTCGAAAATACGATTTTGGCATTCCTGTTGTTTGCTGGTATCTACCTCATGATCTCGCTTACCGCGTCGGTCCTTCGTGAACAGGTATCCTCATAAGACTCATGAAACATGTAAAAATCTCCGACCTGACAGTCGGCAACGACCTTCCGCTGACTATCATTGCGGGCCCCTGCCAGCTTGAAACGGCAGACCACGCACAAATGATTGCGGGCAAGATGAAAGAGGCCTGCGATGCAGCCGGTGCGCAATATGTCTTCAAGGCGTCTTATGACAAGGCAAACCGGACCTCACTGTCCGGCAAGCGCGGCATGGGCATTGATGCCGGGTTGCAGGTTCTGGATAGCATCCGCAAGACAATGGGCATTCCGGTCCTGACCGATGTTCATACCGAAGCGCAGTGCGCCATAGCTGCCGAGGCGGTAGACGTCCTGCAAATCCCGGCGTTCTTGTGCCGCCAGACGGATATGCTGCTGGCTGCGGGCAATACGGGCGCTGTGGTCAATGTGAAAAAGGGTCAGTTTCTCGCGCCGTGGGAGATGCCCAATATCGTGTCCAAGATCGAAAGCACGGGGAATCATAATATCCTGCTGACCGAACGTGGCACTTCGTTCGGCTATAACACACTGGTGGCTGATATGCGGTCCCTGCCGCAAATGGCCCAGACCGGGTATCCAGTAGTGATGGATGCGACCCATTCCGTGCAGCAACCGGGCGGAAAAGGTGGCTCCTCGGGTGGGCAACGCGAATTTGCTCCGGTCATGGCGCGCGCCGCCGTGTCGCTGGGTATTGGCGCGGTGTTCATTGAAACACACCAGGATCCGGACAATGCTCCTTCGGACGGGCCCAACATGATTCCGTTGGATCAGATGCCCCAACTCATTGACACTTTGATGCGCTTTGATGCGCTGGCCAAAGCTGATCCTATTCAGATTTAACGACTGAGACTTGTTATGACCAAACCAATTCCCGAGGTAACACCAAATACCTGGAGCTTTCTGCGTGACGCGATGATCAAACCCACCGGGTTTCGCGAATATGACGCCCGCTGGAAATATCCGGAAGAGATCAACCTGCCGGGCATGACGGCGCTTGGCCTTGGACTGGGTACTCAAATGCGCAGGCGCGGGATCGAGCCCGTGATCGCTGTCGGCAATGACTACCGTGATTACTCTTTGGCGATCAAAAACGCCCTGATCCTGGGATTGATGCAGGCCGGTATCCGCGTGAAAGACATTGGCCCTGCGCTTAGCCCAATGGCCTATTTCGCACAGTTTCATCTGGATGTACCGGCCGTGGCGATGGTTACGGCCAGCCACAATCCAAACGGCTGGACCGGTGTAAAAATGGGCTTTGACCGTCCTTTGACACACGGCCCCGACGAGATGTCTGAATTGCGCGACATCGTTCTGAACGGCGAAGGTCAGACGCATGAGGGTGGATCTTGGGAATTCGTCGAGGGCGTGAAAGAAGCCTATATTGACGACCTCGTCGGCGATTTCAAAATGTCCCGCCCGCTAAAGGTTGTCTGCGCAACCGGAAACGGCACCGCTTCGGCCTTTGCGCCCGAAATCTTCGAACGGATGGGGGTTGAAGTCGTCTCCAGCCATAACCGGCTGGATTACACCTTCCCAAACTACAACCCGAACCCCGAAGCGATGGAAATGCTGCATGACATGGCGGCAACGGTAAAATCCAGCGGTGCCGATCTGGCACTTGGGTTTGATGGTGACGGTGATCGCTGCGGCGTCGTCGATGATGAAGGCGAAGAGATCTTTGCCGACAAGGTGGGTGTGATCATGGCCCGCGATCTGGCCAAGCTGCACCCCGGATCGACCTTTGTCGCTGATGTGAAATCCACCGGCCTGTTTGCCAGCGATCCCGAGTTGCAGGCCCTTGGCGTCAAAGCAGATTACTGGAAAACCGGCCACAGCCACATGAAACGGCGCGTCAAGGAAATCGGTGCGCTGGCTGGGTTCGAAAAGTCAGGTCACTACTTTTTAGCCGAACCGGTGGGGCGCGGTTATGACTGCGGAATGCGCGTCGCGGTCGAGATCTGCAAGCTGATGGACCGCAACCCGGATCAAAGCATGTCAGACCTGCGCAAGGCGCTGCCCAAGACCTGGTCGACGCCCACGATGTCACCTTATGCAGCAGATACCGAAAAATACGATATCCTGCAGCGTCTGGTCGACAAGTTGGTTGCCAAAAGCGAGGCTAATGAGACTTTCGCTGGTCGTGCGATCAAAGAGGTCGTTACGGTGAACGGCGCACGTGTCATTCTGGACAATGGCAGCTGGGGGCTGGTGCGGGCTTCATCCAACACACCCAATCTGGTGGTCGTCTGTGAAAGCAGCGAAAGCGAGGCTGAGATGCGGGCGATCTTTGTCGATATCGATGCGGTGATCAGAACCGAACCCGGTGTTGGAGATTACGACCAGACCATCTGAAGAAAACTGCTTGGGGCATATCTGATTGTCCCAAGCGCAACACTTGCTCAGTTTCCGCCAAACAGTTTGAGCAGCCCTTTCTTCGCCTCTTCTTCCAGCTTGTTCTTGAGCGCATCTTCGATCTGATCGCTGTCCGTGATGGTGGTATCCAGCTCGTTTCCAACCTTCTCGAAAACTTTCTGTTTCGCGTCGTTTTCCAGCTCTTTGACCTTCACATCTGCCGCTGCTTCGATGACCTTGGTCAGGTCCGGCTTGATTGATGGGTTGCTCCACGGGCCAACGATGCGCACAGGCACCGAGATGCCCTGCCCCGAATTGGCACGCAAAGCTACGGGCGTGAACAGATAATCGATATTGCGCACACCCAGACCCACGACCCCCTGACCATCGGCGCGGAAATTCTTGAGCGACATGAGCAGATCGTTATTCGTCAACACACCCTGATCGATGGTGAAGCTGGCCGACAGGCTGTTGAACACAGTTGTCCCGCCCGATCCGGTCCCCTGCCCCATAAGTCGATCCAGATCGAAACCGGATATTACCCCCGTCCCGACATCCAGATTTCCCTTACCGCTGAGAGACCGCATGATCTGATCCTCAGACCGACCGACACCCAGAAACTCAATGGTTCCTGCCGCGGTTCCCGACAGGCGTTCGACACCGGCCAGTGTCGACAACGCCTGTTTCAGATCAATCTCACTTGCCGTTACCTTGCCGCCCACGGACAAGCCATTGCGATTGTTGGCAACCACCTGTCCGTTCAACTGACCCGAAAACAACGTCGCCGGATGCATCGCAAGAACCGCCCGCGCGCGATCCAGTGTCAGTGTCAGGTCACTTTTCCCAAACGTCATGCCGGGAACGGCGATTGAGTTGGCCGTCAGGCGAATATTGCCATTTGCCAAAGCCAGAGCGGATGCGTCGATTGGGTCTTTTGACCAGCCTTCTTGCACTGGTGAGGCAGGTTGAGACGCGCCACCCGGCCCGGAGCTGGTTTCGGCTATCTTCGACAGGTCCAGATCGCCCGCATCCAGGCGTGCGACGATCTGAGGAGGATCAGAAATGGTGATATCCGCCTCTCCGACAAACCGGTTGCCATCCAACTGCGCTGTCATGTTCCGCAGGGAAATCCGACCGTCCCGCGTATAGGTCATTCGCGCAGAGATATCGGCAACGTTACCCAATCCCGACGGCACAACCACACCAGCCTGACCGAAGGCCGCCAGCATCTTTTCCGTATCTCGGGTGATGATCTTTGTGGTCCCGTCCATTTCTCCGGCCAGATTGACTTGGCCGTCAAATCCGATCTTGCCGCCCGGCGCAGCCAGAGCCAGTTCAAGCGCGGTTGCGGATCCCGCGGCAAAAGCTGGCAAGTCCGGGATCTTCAGATCGACCTGAACAGCACCTCCGGGTACAGGCATTGATGCCTCCATTACCATCGGTGCAGTGACCTGCGGCCAACTGGCCGACAAGGTTACATCCGGAAAATCCATCTGCGTGGCGCCATCTTCCACATAAATCAACCGCGCGTTCGTAAGCTGCAACTCTTCCAAAGTTACGACCGACGATGCGCCGCCCGGAACCGTCCCCGCAGACGGTGTGGCAGTGGCGGTGGTCACAGGCGCGCTCAGCTCCCAGTTTCCGCGCCCTTGCGAACGCTCCAACCGCAGCACCGGGTTGTCCGCGAAAACGCGTTTGATCCGCAGATCCCCATTCAAAAGCGCAGCAGCATCCACGCCCACGGCAAGGCTATCAGCGCTCAGCATCGGCTCTGGCCCGGCCCAGCTGGCGTTCCCGAAACGCACGGGCCCGGTTTCCATCCCAAGCACCGGCCAGAACGACAGGCGCACATCGCCGCTCAATGTCAGTTCGCGCCCGGTCTGAGCTTTGACCTGCTCGGCCAAAATCGCGCCAAGCTTGTCTCCGGGCATCAGCAATAGCGCGCCGATCACCAGCCCAAACACCGCCACGACAATAAACAGGATGCGTATCAGCCATTTCATGGTCTGCTCTCCGCCTTTTGGCTTGTCTTTGCCGCGATCATTAAAATCACACGTCACATTTGCAAGGGGAAGCTTTCCCCACTATACGCCGCGCCATGACAACGAACCCGCCAAACCTCCGCCCTGACCTGGCTCCGGCTGCCCGGATCACCGAGACACCCCGTTCGAACCAGCCGACGATCGGCATGGTTTCGCTGGGCTGTCCAAAAGCTTTGGTCGACAGCGAACGCATTCTGACCCGGCTTCGTTCTGAAGGATACGGCATTTCTCCGGATTATGCCGGGGCCGATGCCGTTATTGTGAACACTTGCGGGTTCCTCGACAGCGCCAAGGCAGAATCGCTGGATGCGATCGGAGAGGCGCTGGTTGAAAACGGCAAGGTTATCGTCACCGGCTGCCTGGGGGCCGAACCGGATTACATCCGTGAACACCACCCCCGCATCATGGCGGTCACCGGTCCGCATCAGTACGAGCAGATTCTGGATGCGGTTCACGCCGCCGTTCCCCCTGACCCTGACCCGTTCGTCGATCTGCTGCCCGCCAGCAGTGTGCGACTGACCCCCCGCCACTACAGCTATCTGAAGATTTCCGAGGGCTGTAACCACAAATGCAAGTTCTGCATCATCCCCGATATGCGAGGAAAACTGGCCAGCCGTCCGGCCCATGCGGTTCTGCGCGAGGCGGAAAAGCTGGTCGATAGCGGCGTGCGCGAACTGTTGGTAATCTCACAGGACACGTCTGCCTATGGGCTGGACCGGAAATACGATGTGAACCCGTGGAAAGACCGCCATGTGCGCAGCCACATCACCGATCTGGCCCGAGAACTGGGTCAGTTGGATGCCTGGGTGCGGCTGCACTATGTCTATCCCTATCCTCATGTGCGCGAGTTGATCCCCCTGATGGCGGATGCCGGGTTCAACATACTGCCGTATCTGGATATCCCATTCCAGCACGCCCACCCGGATGTTCTGAAACGGATGGCACGCCCCGCCGCAGCGGCCAAAACTCTGGACGAAATTCAGGCCTGGCGCGCAATCTGCCCCGATATCACCCTGCGCTCGACCTTTATCGTTGGCTATCCGGGTGAATCCGAGGCCGAATTCCAAACCCTGCTGGACTGGATGGACGAGGCGCAACTGGATCGTGTCGGCTGTTTTCAATACGAAAACGTGGATGGTGCGCGCTCAAACGACCTGCCCGATCACGTCCCGGCCGAAATCAAGCAAGAGCGGTGGGATCGCTTCATGGAAAAGGCCCAGGCCATTTCAGAAGCCAAGTTGCAGGCGAAGGTCGGACAAACGCTTCAAGTAATCGTCGACGAAGTGGATGACGAAGCCGCCACCTGCCGCACCAAGTCGGACGCACCCGAGATCGACGGCAACCTGTTCATTGACGAAGGTTTCGAAGACCTCAAACCCGGTGATATCGTCACGGTCGAAGTGGACGAGGCGGGGGAATACGATCTGTGGGGGAAACCCGCTTAACTCCAATAGCCTGCCCTACAAAGCTCTCGGGTGAATAGCTACGTGGTAATGCGCAGGTAGAAAAAAACCGCCGTGAATGGCGGCGGTATTTCCTGAAAAAGTGCAGGCGGTCCGAAACCAGACCGCCTGCGAAAAGCTTACTGAGAAACCGGGTTGCAGACGGTTTGACCTGCTTCGGTTGTTGCCAGTTCATAGCCTGCCGAGCAGCTGGCCGAACCATACTTGTCATAGTCAGGCTGTACGTAAACAGGTGTTGGTTCTTCCTGCTGCGCACAAGCAGTCAGGACCAGGGCAAATGCGCCAACGGCTGCAAGTTTCAGTTTCATGTCCGTCAATCCTCTATTACTTTTCTGATATTGCCCAGCTTTTCGGGGCCGCCACCAGAATACGGGTTGAACGGCAATCTGGCAACAGCATCAATCACATCATTGTGAGACAGAGCGATTACATGCCAGTTGGAAACCCAAATAACGATCCTAGCGGCATTATTGCTACCCTTTTGTCTGCATCGTCTTAAACTGTGTAACGTTTCAGCCAAAGACGGAGAAGCCACATGCCTGACACGCCAGTTATAGCCCAGAGAACTCCTTTTCCAATCGAGGTTGTCGAAGGCAAAACCTATTTCTGGTGCGCATGTGGAAAGTCGAACCGGCAACCCTTTTGCGATGGATCACATAAGGGCAGCGGGCTCGAACCTGTGAAATACACAGCTGAAACCAACAAGAAGGTCTTCTTTTGCGGTTGCAAACATAGTGCGAACCCGCCGTTGTGTGATGGAACCCACAAAGACCTTAAATCAGACCTTTAATCTGTTCAGCGTCTCTGAATTTGCGCAAAAATCCGGGGCCACATCCGCCGGGCTCTGTCGCTGAGCCAGCCAGTTGGCGCATTGCGTGTCACAGCCTGAGGCCCGGCAGCGCGTGACCAATTCGGCGTATCCTTCGGGCGACAGCCGCCCTTCGGCCATGGCTTCGCTCAGTGAAATTCCCATGCTTCGGGAAACAGAACGCGTCAACCAAAAGTGCTTTTCGACCTCGCCCAAGATGTCCCGAGGCATCACGCGTCCTCCGCTTGCAACGACTTGAGAGCCGTGAATCGCTCGCGATTCGGGCACGTGCATGGGGCTTGATCAATCTGTTCGCGTTGCTCCAACCATTCCGGGCAGTTTCTGGCCCACGCACAGCCACGGCATTGCTGCACGATCTCGGCCCAATCCTCATGTTTCAGGTGACCATCCCGATAGGCTGCGGCCAGGTCGGTTCCTGTGACCTCGCCCATCCGCAGTACGAGGCGAAGATGGGCCATGATTTCACCGAGTCGTGGCATGGCGAACCTGACAGTTAAGGCATTAGTTTGTGCAACAATTCCTGGTTACGGCAATATTCCGGTGTCCGCCCGGCGGTCGCCATTTTCTTGAGCAGGTCCTGACAATGATCCGGGTTCGGACAGTCAGTACATCGCAGAACTGCCTCGGAAATCTGGTCGACAGATACTTTGCCACCAATGGCTGCTTCCTCAAGATCGATGTCCAGCATTCTGGCCATATCGTCCACCAATCCGGCATGAAGCCGCAAGGACTCTCGGGTGGGCATACTGTATCCTTTCACTTTCGCGCTTTGCGAAATCGTAGCGCATCCGGGGCGTCAGACTTTGACACAGGTCAAGATTGGATGCCGATGTGATCCAGATAGGCCCGGGTTGCATCCTGAACGCGGCGAAAGCGGTCCCCGCCCAGCTTTTTGCCTCCGTACCATCGGGTGACGATGATCACGTGATTGTCCAGCCCTGCACGTTCGATCATCCGCAGGATTACCATACCAGCGCCGCTCTCCCCGTCATCAGCCTTCAGCGCGCCGGTCGGCAAAAAGGCGGCCCAGGTGTTATGTGTGGCCTTGGCATAGGATTTATCGGACTTCAGTTGGTCCAAAACCGCGTCAACGTCCGCGCGTGACGCCACAGGCGCGCCAGATACCGCATATTTCGACCCGCGATCCGTCAAAATCACGCCAAGGCGCACAAGATCGGTCATTGCGTCAGTCCCAGTTGCATCGCGGTTTCAATCACGATGTGCACGCGCTGTGCGTTTGGCGGGTGGGTGCCAAGAAACCTGTCGCCGGGATCCGGAATCCGATCAAAGAACTTTGCCCCAATCAGCGGGTTGTAGCCCGCGTTATGCGTAATGATCGTGCCCATCTCGTCAGCTTCAAGCTCAAAAGCCTTTACATAAGCCTGAACACCAACTTGCGCACCCACTTTCTGAGCCTCTTCTATGTCGGCGGCGTCGCCCCCGCGCAGCTTCTCGGCCTTTCCGAACTCGGTGGCGCTTGCGCTGGCATTTTCGCTTTGCCGTGCGATGTGCCCCAGCACGTGATGGGCCGCCTCATGCCCCATGACAAAAGCCAGTTCATCTGCGTTTTGCGCGGAACGGATCATCGCAAGGGTAAAAATGATGGTGGGTTGCCGCTGGTCGTCCAACGTCTGAAACGCATTGGCTGGCGCACGTGGGTTCAGATCAACGAGAATCCGGAAATCGCATCTCTGAGGTCTTGATTGCTTCAAGCACTGGCTACGGGCCTCGGCCCCGATGTTCTGACTGACTTCGCGAAAGGTCTGGGCAACATCCTCAGAACCCGGCCCTTCACCCAGCCAATCCGCAGCAGGTTGCACGCGCAATCCACCTTCCGCACAGGCCGCAAGAAGCAGGGGAAGCACCAAAACAAAGCGTCTGCGCATGTTACATCCTTCGGCTCGGTCTGACCGTGATTTCAACATAGTACGTGCCGTTCGGCGTGACCACACAAGGCTTTGAAACGAACGTCTTGCATTGCGCGTCGACGGCTTGCACTCTGTCGTTATGTTTTCGATTGAGCATGAATTCGACTCGACGGTCATAACGCTTGTGGACGAAGGTGAAAAACCTTTGCAGGAAGATGTTGTGATCAACAATTTCGCCGAATGCGTCACGCTGGAACAGTTTGATCCGCGAACCGAACAGGTGCAAAAGATCACCTTGTCGCCGGAACAGGTCCGCGATCTGGCCGCAGCGCTGGACCTGCCCGAGGGAGTTTACCAGATCCGTGAAACGGGATCTTAGGGCGCATAGACAAAAACCTTGCTGCGCGAAGTTTGCCCCTGCTTGAGTGACAGTGTCGAAGGCGCGACGCCAAGACATTTCGCAAGAATTACCTGAACCGCATGGTTGGCTTTACCACTGTCAGGCGGTGCCGTGACAAATACCCTGATCTGCCCGTCTTCCACAACCACCCGGTCGCGTGCAGCCTTGGGAGTTACTTTCAGATGAAACGTTGTCCCGGCGTGCGCCTGCGCGCTGAGATCCGGCAGATCTCGTAGTTTGGATTTCGCCATTGTCGCCCTTTCCCTCAATAGTCTTGCATGATGGGCGGTGGAATGAAATTGATCCACGCGATCCGTCGCCGCGCCCTTGAAACCCTCGGCATGCCGACCAAGATACAGAGACGTGATGTAAAGGAAGTTAACATATGTCCATGAAAAACCCCGCTGCTCTGGAGTTTTTGCAGGCGCGCCGGTCCCGACCTGCCAAGACACTGGTTGCCCCGGCCCCGACACCGGACGAGTTGCGCCCCTTGTTGATCGCAGCTGCACGCAGCCCCGATCACGGAAAACTGGAACCCTGGCGATTTATCGTTCTGGAACAGGGGGCCATGGCAAGACTGGCAACCCTGACCGAAACCTGCGGGCAAAGGCTGAAGAAAAGTCCGGAAGATATTGCAAAAGCACGCAGCCAATTTGACATGGGACATCTGGCCGTAGCGGTGATCGAAGTACAAAAACCGTCCGAAAAAATACCTGCAATCGAACAAACCTATTCTGCGGGCGCGGTCTGTCTTGCCTTGCTGAATGCCGCGCTGGCCGCAGGCTGGGGTGCAAACTGGCTATCGGGTTGGCAAACCCATGACCACGACTTCTGCGTCGACGCCTTTGGACTTGCTGACAACGAACGTGTCGCCGGGCTGATACATATCGCCACCGAGGGAACAGCACCACCCGAACGCCCGCGGCCCGATGTGGCAGCCTTGACGGAATGGATCACAGAATGATCATCCTGAACGCCTTTTTCAGCGCGCTCGGCCAGATCGGAGACCCCAAATTCCGCGCCGTTCTGCTGCGCGGTGTAGGTTTGACCATCCTGTTGCTGGGTCTTGCCTGTGCGGGTGCGATCAGTTTGATCAACTGGTTGTCGGGCAGTGAAATCTCTCTGCCGTTCGTCGGCGCAGTTCCATGGCTGAACGACGTTCTGAACTATTCAGGTATCGTTCTCGTCCTGATCTTGCCTGTTTTCCTGATGGTGCCGGTGGCGTCAGCCATCACATCGATCTTTCTGGACGAAGTGGCACAGGCGGTCGAGGACAAGCATTTTCCAGCCTTGCCACCTGCACGACGCATCCCGGTGTCAGAGGCCCTGATGGACGGCCTCAGCTTTCTTGGCGTGCTGATTGTCGCAAACCTGCTGGCGCTGATCCTTTATGCGATCTTCACCCCGTTTGCACCCTTCATCTTCTGGGCCATGAACGGGTTCCTATTGGGGCGAGAATACTTCACGCTGGCTGCAATGCGCCGGATCGGGCGGGATGGCGCACGCCAGTTGCGGGCCAGGCATTCGACCACGATCTGGGTCGCTGGAACGCTGATGGCCATTCCGCTGTCGATACCGCTGTTAAATCTGGTGATCCCGATCCTTGGCGCGGCGACATTCACCCATATTTTTCATACTGTGTCAGGCCAAAAGGTCTGACACAGATTAGCGCGGCTCCAGTTGGCTCAACCAGTCGAAGTCCCGCACTGAAATTGCACCAGATATGATGATCCCGGCAATGATAGCCCACAAAACCACTGCAATGGCGGTGGTGATCCACATCTTGGCCTTCAGATGATGGACTTCCGGCGCGCCCGCATGGGTGCCCGGAACGATATCGTTCAGGTCACCCTGAGTTTTGATGCGAATGGGCAGAACCACAAGCAACGTCATGAACCAGATGACGGCGAACAGCACCAATGCAGCGGTAATGGTCACTTCAGCCCCTCCGGGTTTTGCGGATCATACCTGTTCCAGCTCGACAAGGCAGCCGTTGAAGTCCTTGGGATGCAGGAACAGCACCGGCTTGCCATGCGCGCCGATCTTGGGCTCACCCGACCCCAGAACACGGGCACCGGTCGCTTTTAAATGATCACGGGCGGCGATGATGTCTTCGACCTCATAGCATACGTGATGAATACCGCCTGCCGGGTTCTTTTCCAGAAACCCGTTGATAGGGCTGTCGTCGCCCAGCGGGTACAAAAGTTCGATCTTGGTGTTGGGCAGTTCGATGAACACAACCGTGACGCCATGATCCGGTTCGTCCTGCGGCCCGCCAACCTTGGCGCCCAGCGCATTGCGGTATTGCTCGGATGCCGCCTCAAGGTCGGGTACGGCGATGGCAACGTGGTTCAGACGTCCAATCATGTCTCACTCCTGATGTCCTGCGTTGCGTGGGTTATGGGGGCTGCTCTGCGAAAGAACAAGTGCGCCAAATCGCGCGTTAACGTCGTGTTAGCCAGAAGTTCCTAGCGTGAAGCATCTGCTGGATAGGAGAGCTGCCATGGACGATTCGGGCCTCATTGCCACCACCGCCGCCACGCCCACCGCAACGCGGCCCTTGCTGGGACAGACAATTCTGGTTGTTGAAGACAGCCGATATGCCTGCGATGCGATCCGCCTGATGTGCCTGCATAGCGGCGCACGTATCCGACGCGCTGACTGCCTGAAATCGGCACGGCGACACCTGCAGATCTATCGCCCTTCGGTCATTCTGGTCGATATGGGCCTGCCCGACGGTTCCGGAGCTGACCTGATCGCCGAACTGGCCGACGCTTCACCACGGATCAGCGTGATCATGGGCCTGTCGGGCGATGACGCTACCGAAGGTCTGGCGTACGCAGCCGGGGCGGATGGATTTCTGTCCAAGCCGATAAAATCATTGTCTTATTTTCAGAAGTCCATCCTGGAGCGCCTGCCCGAAGATCGACGCCCAAGCGGGCTCCGCTCGGTTCGAGATGAAGTCATCCGCCCCGACCCGATGGCCTATCAGGACGACATGGCGCACATCGCCGATGTCCTTACCGGGCTCAACGATCATCGCACATGGGATTACGCCGCCCAGTTCCTGCAAGGGGTCGCACGGGAAGCCGATGACAGACCCTTGGCAGAAGCCGCCCGAAAGCTGGCGCTGTCACGAGCGAACGGTGCACCAATCACGGCGCAGGCAGCGCAGGTCGCCGGCATGGTGCAGAACCGTTTGGAACAAAGAAAGGCGATTTGACGTGATTGCAGCCTACTTCATCACCGCGACGCTTCTGTGCATCTGGGCCTATCGCCAAACACGGCAGACTGCGCGCTCTATTCGGGTCAACCGGGGCGATCTGAACAACCCGCTGGACTGACCCGCGAGTATTCGCTGGCATCAAAATGAAACCGCCCGCTTGATGCGGGCGGCTCTCGTTCAGTCCTGCGGGATGAGGCGCAAACCCAGTTCCATCAGCTGATCTGATGTCGGGTCCGACGGCGCATGCATCATCAGGTCTTCGGCCCGCTGGTTCATCGGGAACATCATGACCTCGCGGATATTGGCCTCATCCGCCAGCAACATCACGATCCGGTCGATCCCAGCAGCGCATCCACCGTGTGGCGGCGCACCGTAGTGGAAGGCATTGAACAGGGCCCCAAAGCGGGATTTCACTTCGTCCTCGCCATAGCCCGCCAGTTCAAAGGCTTTCAACATGATCTCCGGCTTGTGGTTCCGGATCGCGCCCGAGACCAGCTCATATCCATTGCACGCCAGATCATACTGGTATCCACGTACGTCCAGCGGATTGCCCTGCAGCGCTTCCATGCCGCCCTGCGGCATCGAAAACGGGTTGTGCTCAAAGTCGATCGCGCCGGTTTCTTCGTCTTGCTCATAGATCGGGAAATCAACGATCCAGGCAAAGGCAAAGCGGTCTTTCTCGGTCAGACCAAGCTCATCCCCGATCACGTCGCGCGCCTTGCCTGCAACCTTTTCAAAGGCTTTCGGCTTGCCGCCCAGGAAAAACGCCGCATCGCCGACACCCAGACCCAATTGCTGACGGATAGCCTCGGTCCGCTCGGGGCCGATGTTCTTGGCCAGCGGGCCTGCGGCTTCCATCCCTTCGCCCTGATCGCGCCAGAAGATGTAGCCCATCCCTGGCAGACCCTCTTTCTGGGCAAATGCGTTCATGCGATCACAGAACTTGCGGCTGCCACCGGTTGGCGCGGGGATAGCGCGAATTTCGGTGCCTTCCTGTTCGAGCAGCTTTGCAAAAATCGCAAAACCAGACCCACGGAAGTGGTCAGAGACCACTTGCATTTTGATAGGGTTACGCAGGTCGGGCTTGTCCGTGCCGTACCACAGCGCCGAATCCTTGTAGGAAATCTGGGGCCACTCCTGATCGACCTTGCGGCCACCGCCAAACTCTTCGAACACGCCGGTCAGAACGGGCTGGATCGTGTCGAACACGTCCTGCTGCTCGACAAACGACATCTCGAGGTCAAGCTGGTAGAAATCGGTGGGTGAGCGGTCGGCGCGCGGGTCTTCGTCACGAAAGCAGGGCGCAATCTGGAAATACTTGTCGAAACCCGACACCATGATCAGCTGCTTGAACTGCTGCGGGGCTTGCGGCAACGCGTAGAACTTGCCCGGATGCAGACGCGACGGCACCAGAAAGTCGCGCGCGCCTTCGGGCGAGGATGCGGTGATGATCGGCGTCTGATACTCGCGGAACCCCTGATCCCACATACGCTTGCGCATGGAGGCCACCACGTCCGACCGCAAGGTCATGTTGCGCTGCATCGCCTCGCGTCGCAGGTCGAGGTAACGATAACGCAGGCGGGTTTCCTCGGGGTATTCCTGATCACCGAACACCATCAGCGGCAGTTCCTCGGCGGCCCCCAGAACTTCCAGTTCGCGCACGTAAACCTCAATCTCGCCGGTGGGCAGTTTCGGGTTCACCAGTTCGGCGGCACGCGCCTTGACGGTTCCGTCGATGCGGATGCACCATTCCGAGCGCACTTTCTCAAGCTCGGCAAAAGCCGCGCTGTCGCCGTCGCACAGAACTTGTGTCACACCGAAATGGTCGCGCAGGTCGATGAACAGGACGCCCCCGTGATCTCGGACCCGATGCACCCAACCGGACAGGCGAACGGTTTCACCGACATTAGCGGCGGTCAGTGCGGCGCAGGTGTGGCTGCGATAGGCGTGCATGGATCATATCCCTTCGGGCGCAGAATTCGTCGCGCCGATACACCCTGTCAGGCCCGGAAAGTCAAGGCGGGTCGCCCTGTCAAAACGGCCTTTGCACGTTGCCTGAGTAGAAATAGACACCCAGCCCGACCGCAAAGATGATATTGCCCGCAATCGCGTGCAGCAGCACCGCGTAGAAGAACGAACCGCGCTGCCTGTAGGCCCATGTAAACAGCAGCCCGCCCGCAAACGTCATGAGGGCGACAATCCAACTCCAATACATCAGATGCGCGAACGAGAAGATGGCAGCATTCAGCACATAAGCCGCGCGCCCTTCTGGCAGGATCGCGTGATAGCGACGGAAGAACAGTGGGCGGAACAGAAGTTCCTGTGGCAGGGCAGACAAAACAGGATAACCGATCCAGATAAACGCCAGCATCTCAGGGCGGTGTACTAGCAGAAAAAACGCGGCGTCGGGGCGTGTCACCTGAATCAGCCCAACGCAAAACACGGACATGAAAGCGGTAAACAGCACAACTTCGCGAAGCGACCAGTTGGCCCAATCATAGCGCAACTCGGCCCATTGAAAGCCCGGTGTCCAATGCAGCAGCATGATCCCCAGCCCGGTCAGGGCAAACAGAGCCGGAAACATCCAGTTCGGTGGAAACAAAACCGCGATGATCAGCGGCAGGACAACATAGAACAGGCCGAACTCAACTCTTAACCGCGGCAATGCAACCGGCGGTCCGACCATCGCGCTGTCTTTGGTCACGTGTCTATCAGCTCCACCCGGATCAGCCCGCGCAATGAATTGCCCATGTAGGCAGTTTGTGCGTTTTTTAGATCGCTCAAGGTCAGCACGGCCTCAGACACCGTTCCTTTATCCAGTAATTCTTCGCGCAATATGCCAGGCAACAGACCGCTGGACAGCGCAGGTGTCAGAATACGACCGTCCTGTTTTTCGACGAAAAGGTTGCTGATGGTGCCCTCACACAGCTCATCAAGCTCATTCAGGAATAACACCTCGTCTATGCCATCCGTCAGCGCGGCGCGAGTATTGTCATAAAGGGCGCGGCGGCTTGTCTTGTGACGCAGCCAAAGATCATTGGAAGCCAGTCGCTGATCAGACAGGGCGATGCGCCAGACCGGAGGGTTGCTGGCCAGAACCCCGGTTGTCAATTCGAACGCACCCGATGCGTCCAGTGTCAGACGGCACCGCAAGGGGGTGTCGCCCAACGCGCTATCCAGCGCGGCGGTCGCTAAATCCGGGTTGAAGGGAAGGCCAAAGGCCGCAGCGGTTCGGGCCATGCGCGCAAGGTGACGGTCTTTTCGGACAAAGCCCTGACCTGGCCGAAACGCCAGTGTTTCGATCAGGCGGAAATCAGGCTCAGCTGGCGGGCGAAGCGGGCTTTCCATAGCGCCTCCTCATATTCTGCCGGGGCGGTGCTGTCCCAGACAAGGCCCCCGCCCACGTTCAGGGTGGCCTGATCGTCTTCCAGCATCAGCGTACGGATGGCCACGTTGAACTCGGACCGGCCATCAGGCGCGGCCCAGCCGATGGTGCCACAATAGATGTCACGCGGCCAGGGTTCCAGCCCGGCCAGAATTTCCATGGCGCGAATTTTGGGGGCGCCCGTGATTGAACCGCAAGGAAACAGAGCCGTTAGTATATCGCTGAGCCCGGCGCATTTGAGCAGCTGGGCACGGACAAGCGAAACCATCTGATGCACGGTCGCATAGGTTTCGACCTTGAACAGTTCCGGGACATGAACTGAACCGGGCAGCGCAACACGGCTGATATCGTTGCGCAGTAGATCGACGATCATCAGGTTTTCCGCCCGGTTCTTTTCATCCGTGGTCAGAAACGCCCGACGCCGCACATCCTCATCCGGGTCCTCGCTGCGCGGCTGGGTACCCTTCATCGGTCGTGTTTCGATCTTTCCATCCGCGTCTGTGCGGAAGAACAACTCTGGCGAGCGGCTGAGCAAATCCGGCAACCCGACCTGCTGCACCAGCGCGCCATGCCCAACAGGCTGCCCCGCTGCCAGCGCCGCATAAAGGGCTTCACTGCTGCCCGAGACGGTCAGATCAATCGGAAAGGTCAGGTTCGCCTGATAGATATCGCCTGCACCGATGGCATCATGCACCACTTGAAAGGCTTCGCCATAGCGCGCCTCGTCCCAGCGCGGCTGAAACGCGCGCACCTCGCCTGCGGGCGTCGGTAAAGAAACCCGATCCGGCGCGCCGTAAACTCCAAAGCACAGCAAGGGCAGCCGACGCGATTCCGGCAAAAGTTTGATCAGCCGGGATTCAAGCACATATCCCAGTTCATAACTGGCATAGCCAGCCAGCCAGGCTCCGCCCGCGCGCGCCTCATCCAGCGCCGCCAGAGCCTGGGGCACGTCCTCCGCCGTATCCGCGCGGATAATCCGAGACGGGCGCTGAAACCGGGTTCCGCGACCGGCTGGTCCCTGATCAAAACGAATACGCAACTGCATCCTCTTTTGCCGTGAAGGGCGATATAGAGAATACTCTGGCAGGGGAAAGGGGGGAAAGCGGCAATTTCGCTTCTGTTTCCGATACCCCTTGAACCTTTCTGCGTGGTCCCTATAACGCACGACAATTTGGGCGCTTGGGCGGCGCCCGCGACTCGTGCAAAATCGAAGGGGCTAGGCCATGCCGAAGAGAACCGACATCAAGTCGATCATGATCATCGGGGCTGGTCCCATTGTTATCGGTCAGGCCTGCGAGTTCGATTATTCCGGCGCTCAGGCCTGCAAGGCCCTGCGCGAAGAAGGTTACCGGGTTATTCTGGTCAACTCGAACCCGGCGACGATCATGACAGACCCCGGACTTGCCGATGCCACCTATATCGAGCCGATCACGCCCGAGGTCGTCGCCAAGATCATCGAAAAGGAACGCCCGGACGCCCTGCTGCCCACAATGGGCGGGCAAACCGGTCTGAACACCTCGCTCGCGCTGGAAGAGATGGGAGTGTTGGACAAGTTCGGTGTCGAGATGATCGGCGCCAAACGCGACGCCATTGAGATGGCCGAAGACCGCAAATTGTTCCGCGAGGCGATGGACCGGCTAGGGCTGGAAAACCCCAAAGCTACCATCGTGACCGCCCCCAAGAAGGCCGACGGCTCTGCCGATCTGGACGCAGGTGTGCAGATCGCTCTGGACGAGTTGGAGGAAATCGGCCTGCCCGCCATCATCCGCCCCGCCTTTACGCTTGGCGGCACCGGTGGGGGTGTGGCCTACAACCGTGAGGATTATATCCATTTCTGCCGCTCGGGCATGGATGCCTCGCCCGTCAACCAGATCCTCGTCGATGAAAGCCTGCTGGGCTGGAAAGAATACGAGATGGAAGTGGTGCGCGACACTGCCGACAACGCCATCATCGTCTGTTCCATCGAAAACGTCGATCCAATGGGCGTGCACACGGGTGACTCGATCACGGTGGCCCCTGCCCTGACGCTGACCGACAAGGAATACCAGATCATGCGCAACGGCTCGATCGCCGTGCTGCGCGAGATCGGGGTGGAAACCGGTGGCTCGAACGTGCAATGGGCGATCAACCCCGATGATGGCCGCATGGTTGTGATCGAAATGAACCCGCGCGTGTCGCGTTCATCGGCGCTGGCCTCGAAAGCGACGGGTTTCCCGATTGCCAAAATTGCCGCGAAACTGGCCGTTGGTTACACGCTGGACGAGTTGGACAACGACATCACCAAGGTCACGCCTGCGTCGTTCGAACCTACCATCGACTATGTCGTCACCAAGATCCCGAAATTCGCGTTTGAGAAGTTCCCCGGCTCTGAACCCTATCTGACCACTGCAATGAAGTCGGTGGGTGAGGCGATGTCCATCGGCCGCACCATCCACGAATCCATGCAGAAGGCGCTGGCCTCGATGGAATCCGGCCTGACCGGGTTTGATGAGATCGAAATTCCGGGGCTGAGCATCGGCCTGTGGGATGAGGTCGAAAGCAGCGACGACAAAGCGCATGTCATCAAAGCGATCAGCAAGCAGACCCCTGACCGCCTGCGCACCATCGCCCAAGCCATGCGTCATGGCCTGAGCGACGACGAAATCTTTGGCGTCACCAAGTTTGACCCCTGGTTCCTGGCCCGCATTCGCGAGATCATCGAAGCCGAACGCACCGTGCGTAAGGATGGTCTGCCAGTGACCGAAGAAGGCATCCGCAAGCTCAAGATGCTGGGCTTCACCGATGCGCGTCTGGGCAACCTGTCAGGCCGCAGCGAAGATAACGTGCGCCGCGCCCGCCACAATCTGGGCGTCACCGCGGTCTTCAAACGCATTGATACCTGCGCCGCCGAGTTCGAAGCGCAGACACCCTATATGTACTCGACTTACGAAGCCCCGATGATGGGCGATGTCGAATGCGAGGCACGCCCAAGCGACCGCAAGAAGGTCGTTATTCTTGGTGGTGGTCCGAACCGGATCGGTCAGGGGATCGAGTTCGATTATTGCTGCTGCCACGCCTGCTATGCGCTGACCGAGGCCGGGTACGAGACCATCATGGTCAACTGCAACCCCGAGACGGTCTCGACCGACTATGACACCTCGGACCGTCTGTATTTTGAGCCGCTGACCTTTGAACACGTCATGGAAATCCTGACGAAAGAACAGGAAAACGGCACGCTGCACGGCGTGATCGTTCAGTTCGGTGGGCAAACTCCGTTGAAGCTGGCCAACGCGCTTGAGGCCGAAGGTATTCCGATTCTGGGTACCACACCGGACGCAATTGATCTGGCCGAAGACCGTGAACGGTTCCAGGCGCTGGTCAATGAACTAGGTCTGAAACAGCCCAGAAACGGTATTGCCTCGACCGATGAAAAGGCGCTGGAGATTGCCGAAGAGATCGGTTTCCCGCTGGTCATCCGCCCCTCTTACGTTCTGGGCGGTCGTGCGATGGAAATCGTGCGCGATATGGATCAGCTACGACGCTATATCAACGAGGCCGTTGTGGTCTCGGGCGACAGCCCCGTACTGCTGGACAGCTATCTGGCGGGCGCGGTCGAGCTGGACGTAGATGCACTGTGTGACGGCACCGACGTTCACGTGGCGGGCATCATGCAGCACATCGAAGAAGCGGGTGTTCACTCCGGCGATTCCGCCTGTTCGCTGCCGCCCTATTCGCTGTCGAAAGAGATCATCGGGCAGATCAAGGAACAGGCATTCAAGCTGGCCAAGGCGCTGAATGTTGTTGGCCTGATGAATGTGCAATTCGCGATCAAGGATGATGAGATCTATCTGATCGAAGTGAACCCGCGCGCCTCGCGCACCGTGCCGTTTGTTGCCAAGGCCACCGACAGTGCAATTGCGTCGATTGCGGCGCGCGTCATGGCGGGCGAGAAACTGGCCGATTTCCCGATGCGCCCGCCCTATCAGGAAGGCAAGGACACCAAGATCGCGGACCAGATGACGTTGGCCGATCCGGACATGCCGTGGTTCTCGGTGAAAGAAGCTGTCATGCCATTCGCCCGTTTCCCCGGCGTCGACACCATCCTTGGCCCGGAAATGCGCTCGACCGGCGAGGTGATGGGCTGGGACCGTGACTTCCCACGCGCGTTCCTCAAGGCGCAGATGGGCGCGGGCATGGTGCTGCCGTCCTCTGGCCGCGCGTTCATTTCGATCAAGGATGCCGACAAGGGCAAAGCCATGCTGGAAGCGGCGCAGGTTCTGGTTGATCAGGGCTTCACGCTTGTGGCCACGCGCGGCACCCAAAGCTGGCTGGACGAACAGGGTGTTGCCTGTGACGTGGTGAACAAGGTGTACGAAGGCCGCCCGGATGTGGTGGACATGCTGAAAGACGGTCAGGTGCAGCTGGTGATGAACACCACCGAAGGTGCGCAGGCGGTTGAGGACAGCAAGGCCATCCGCTCGATCGCGCTGTACGACAAGATCCCGTATTTCACCACCGCAGCTGGGGCCAATGCCGCAGCACTGGCGATCAAGGCACAAGCTGAGGGCGACGTTGAGGTGAAATCGCTACAGGGGTAAAGACCCCTGAACCAAACGGAAAAGCCCCAGAGGAAACTCTGGGGCTTTTCTTTATTTCCAATGCCTTACGCAGGCGTTTCCATCGTTTTCTTTCGTTCGTCACGGGCGAAGAACAGCAGATAGAACACCGGTGCCGCGACCATTGTCAGCACGGTGGCAAATGCCAGACCGCCCATGATCGTCACTGCCATCGAGACGAAGAACGCATCCGTCAGCAGCGGCGCCATGCCCAGAATGGTCGTGACAGCCGCCAGCATGACGGGCCGCAAACGCGACACGGATGCTTCGATGATTGACTCGCGCAGGGGCTTTCCTGTGGCGCGGACCAGATCGATTTCCTCAACCAGAACAATGCCGTTCTTGATCAGCATACCCGACAGGCTGAGCAGGCCCAGAAGTGCCGTAAAGGTGAAGGGCAACCCTGTTCCCAGCAGGCCGATTACCACGCCGTTCACGGACATCGGCACCAGCAGCCAGATGATGATCGGCTGGCGGATCGCGTTGAACAACAGGACCGAAATCAACACCATGATCAGCAGGCTCAATGGCAATTGTCTGCCCAGGCTTGCCTGCGCTTTGCGCGAGTTTTCGAACTCTCCACCCCATTCCATCTTGTAGCCGGGTGGCAGGTCGATGGCCTCGATGGCGTCGCGCACTTCGGCGTGGACCTGTGCCGCTGTCAGGTCGGGCGGGATATCGGCGCCGACGGTGATGGTCAGAACCCGATCACGGCGATGAACCAGTGTATTGAGCGTTTTGTACTCGAATCCATCCACCATTTGTTCAATTGGTACAAACTTTTCCGACTGGTCCGAGTACACGACCTGATCGACGATCGAGTAATCTCCGTCCGCGGGTCGGCGCAGGATGATCGGGATCAGGCGGTCGCGCTCGCGGAACACACCACCCGTGATGCCGTCGGTCGAGAATTGCAGCGTGGCCGCAATGTCTTCGCGTGTGACACCCGCGGTCTGCGCCCGTTCAGTGGCATAGATCGGTTGCAGCGCCAGTTCCTGTTCGCGCCAATCGTGGTGAACCAGCAGCGCGTTCGGGGATGCGGCTGCCATGCGCTGCACCGCCTCATCAGCAAGCTGGCGCAGCACGACCGGATCGCTGCCCGAGAAGCGGGCCTGAATCGGATCACCACCGCCGGGGCCAAAGACCAGACGCTTGGTGCCGAACTCACCTTCGGGGAACTGGACGGACCCAAACGCCTCAAGGTCCGCTTGCAGCGCCGGGATGTCGTCCAGGCTTGCTGTGCGGATGACCATGTGCCCATAGCTGGGATTCGGCTTTTCGGCTGAATAGGTCAGCATGAAACGGGTAGCCCCCTGGCCGACAAAGGTCGTGACCGAGACCACGTCGTCGCGTGCTGCCAGCCACTCTTCGAACACCGCCATGTCTTCGGCGGTTCGTGCAATCGGTGTGCCCTGCGGCAGTTTGTAGTGCACAAAGAACAAAGGCGTGTTGGAGTTGGGGAAGAACTGCTGTTTCATCAGCCCAAACCCGGCATAGCACACGACGGTTACGCCGACGAGACCAGCAACAACCAGCCAGCGGAAGCGCAGCGCAAAGCGCAGGATCGCACCATAGGTGCGGAACAGGAGGCCGCCGTAAGCGTCGATCTCGCCTGCTTTGCCCTGTTTGAAGAAGTAGTGCCCCAAAAGCGGCGTGACGGTGATCGCCAATACCCAGCTGAGCAACAGTGAAATACCAATCACGGCGAACAGAGAGAACAGGAATTCTCCGGTTGCGTCAGGGCTGAGGCCAATGCCCGCAAAGGCCATGATGCCAATCACGGTCGCACCCAGCAGCGGGATCTGGGTTTTTGACGCCACATCCTCGGCCGCATCTCGCGAGGACTGGCCGCGCAGCATGGATATCTGCATCCCTTCGGCCACGACGATGGCGTTGTCCACCAGCATCCCCATGGCGATGATCAGGGCACCCAATGAGATTCGTTCCATCTCGATTGAGAAGAGCGACATGAACAGAAGCGTGCCGACCACGGTCAGCAGCAGGGTCGAGCCGACGACAATGGCCGCGCGCCAGCCCATGAAGATGCCCAGCACGGCGACCACGATGGCCACCGACATGGCAAGGTTCACGAGAAAGTCGTTCGAGGCCTGCTCGACCACCACATGTTGCTGATAGATCGGCAGGATTTCGACACCGAAGGGAATGCTTGTGTTCAACTCCGCGAATTTGGCGTCAGCGCGTTTGCCGACTTCGACAATGTTTTCGGTGGCCAGACCCGCGATGCCCAAGGTGAAGGCCTCGGTCCCGTTGTAGCGGATAATGATGTCGGGGTCGTTCTGACGGGCACGATAGACATCGGACATGTCAAAGAGGTTGATCACCTGCCCTTGCGAACCGACAGACAGGCCCGCAATGGCCGACACACTGTCCGACCCTTCGGCCGTCAGAATGGTGGTGCGCTCGTTATCAGAGCGCAAGGACCCTGAGGAATTGACCGAATCCGCATTGGCGATGGCCTGGTTGATCGCTTGCAGCGGGACATTCTGGTTCACGGAAATCGCCAGATCGGGTTCGACAAAGATCGCCTCGTCCGGCAGGCCCTGAACCTCGACATCCGCAACGCCGTCAACAGTCAGCAGTTCCCGCCGCAAGAAGGTTGCCAGTTCGTGCTTTTCGGCGTCCGAGAACCCTTGGGCGGTCACCGCATAGAACAGGCCGAACACGTCGCCGAACCCGTCATTCACAAACGGCTGGCCGACGCCCGAAGGCAGGCCGCGCGCGGCGTCACGCACCTTGGCCCTGAGCCGGGTCCAGATGGCAGGCAGTTCTGTGCCGTCATATGTCGACTTGATCTCGACCTCGATCAGGGACCGTCCGGGTTGATTGACCGAGGTGATGACATCCACCTCGCCCATCTGCTGTATGGCGGATTCCAGCGGTTCCGATACTTCCAGCGCCACCTGCTCGGCGGTGGCACCGGGGTATTGCGTGGCGATGACCGCGTTTTTGATTGTAAAGGCCGGGTCTTCCAGACGGCCAAGCGATGTGAACCCCCAGATGCCCCCAATGAGGGCAATGAGGATGACCAGCCATGTGTAAAGCGGCCGGTCGATTGAGGCGCGGGCGATATTCATCTGTCAGCCCCTCAGTTCGCGAAACCGGCAAACCGGCGCACCGTCTGACCATCCGTCAGCACAGCGCCCCCGGCCACAACGACCTCATCCCCGTCAGACAGGCCCGTCAGCACCCGGACATCGCCGGTTTGCGTGGGCTCGATGGTCACCGGGACGCGGCGCACGGTGCCCTCATCCGCCCCGACCGGGGAAAACACCATGACGTTCAGCGCGCCGTTTGCGTCGGCGATCACAGCGGTTGCTGGCACGATGATGCCAATGCGGTTGTCCTGCACCTGAACGTTGACGGTAACAGAGGAACCGGGAAGGATCAGCAACCCCTCGGGCGGGGTCAGGCCGAACTGGATGCGGAAGGTTTGACCGACGCTGGAGGTTTCAGCGTCGAATTCCCGGATTTCCAGCGGGAAGACTTCGTCACTGGCAGGGAATTTGGCGGTGATCGTTCTTTGATCAGTCTGGCCAGAGCGTTGAAACAGGATCTCGGGCACGTCGACCACGATGCGAAGTTCGGACATGTCGTGGATGCGGACGATGGGCGTGCCCGCCGAGACGGTGGTAAACGCCTCGACCGAGCGGCTGGAGACCAGCGCGTCAAAGGGCGCGGTCAGCGTGGCGTGTTCCAGTTCATATTCCGCGTCGCGCAGGGCGATTGCGGCCAGTTGCGCCTCGGTCTCGGCATCGTCCACGGCCACCTGGCTGGCGGTTGTACCGCGCAGGCGCGACAGGCGCGCAACGGTGCGGTCGGCCTGCTCCTTTTGCAACCGCGCCCGATCAAGGCGCAGCTCGAACGGTTCCTGATCCAGACGGGCAATCAGGCCATCCTTGGGAATCACGAAGCCTTCGTTGATGGGCATCTCGACAATCTGGCCCGCAACCTGAAAGGCCAGATCAACGGTCTGGCGCGCGGCGACGCGGCCGAAAAACTGCCGCGTGAAACCGGGCGCGGTTTCGCGCACCTGCATGAGTTTCACTGGTTTCGGGGTCTCTTGAGCGGCAATCGGGGTTGCCAGAATGGCCAGTGCAAGGCCCAGAGAGGTCAGGAGTTTCATTTCTTCAATCCCTCGGGAATTCCCGTTTTCAATACGTTGTCGCGGATTTTGCGCGCCAGTCGCGCGAATTCGGCAGTTTCTTGTTCGTTGAGGCCCGAGGCCCGGTGAAACAGATCTCCGGCGGCGGCAACCAGCATGTTGCGGGCCTCTTCGCCCTGCTTTGTCAGCACCAGCAACCAGGCGCGGCGGTCTTCGGGGTCACGCCGCCGCATCAGATAGCCCGCTTTTTCAAGGGCATCAGCTGTGGCGGTGATCGTTGATGGTACGCTTAACATATCGGCGGCCAGAACGCCCATGCGCTTGGGCTGATCCAGCTTGATCAGCATGTGGCATTCCGGGTGGCTCAGGTCTGTTTCGATACAGTCGAAGGTCTCTTCCAGTTTCCAGTACAGGGCATAGACGCCCATGATCGCCTGAATCTCGGGGCTGAGGCGGCCCAGTCTGGCACTGATATCGTCGGGCATTGAGGGTCTCCGCGCGGGTTACGGGGCGATATACTTCAATTTCTGAACTATTCAAGATATGAAACTGCGCCCAGGAACGAATTCCCTTAGGTCAACATATCTTGATCAAATCACGCCATGACTGCATTTTGGGCGAATCCGAAACATTCAGGACCCGCCATGTATACCCCCGCCATCACCGGTACCGGTGTCTTCACCCCGGAAAACGTCATCACCAACGCCGAGCTTGTTGAAGCGTTCAACGCCTATGCCGACAAGCAGAACGCGAAGAATGCCGAGGCCATCGCAGCCGGGCAGATGGAGGCGATGCAGCATTCCTCGGAAGAGTTCATCGTCAAGGCGTCGGGCATTCAGAACCGGTACGTGATGGACAAGGCCGGGGTGCTGAACCCGGACGTGATGCACCCGACGCTGCGCCAGCGCAGCGATGACGAGCCCGGGATCATGACCGAGATGGCAGTGGATGCCTGCAGGAAGGCGCTGGCGCAGGCGGGGCGTTCGGCGGCGGATGTCGATCTGGTGATCTGCGCGGCCTCGAACCATGAACGCGCCTATCCGGCGATTGCAATCGAGATTCAGCAGGAACTGGGCATCGACGGGTTTGGCTTTGACATGAATGTCGCCTGTTCTTCGGCCACGTTCGGCATTCAGGCGGCGGCGGATATGGTGCGGTCCGGTTCGGTGCGCGCGGCGTTGGTGGTGAACCCTGAAATCTGCTCGGGCCATCTGGAATGGCGCGACCGGGATTGTCACTTTATCTTTGGCGATGTGGCAACGGCAACGTTGATCGAGCGGATCGAAGACGCCAAAGGCCCGCATTTCGAAATCCTGTCGACCCGCTGTGCCACCGCCTTTTCCAACAATATCCGCAACAATAACGGGTTCCTGCGCCGGTCGCGCCCCGATGGTGTGATTGACCGCCGCGACATGCAGTTCATGCAGAACGGCCGGAAGGTGTTCAAGGAAGTGTTGCCGATGGTCAGCAAGCATATCAGCGACCATATGGAGGCCGAAGGGGTCAGCAATACCGACCTCAAACGCCTGTGGCTGCATCAGGCCAACAAGACGATGAACGACTTCATCGGCAAGAAAGTTCTGGGCCGCGAACCCGAGGCGGGCGAGCAACCCAATATCCTTCAGGATTATGCGAACACCTCATCCGCAGGGTCGATCATTGCGTTTTCGAAATACTCTGACGATCTGCAAGAGGGTGATCTGGGGCTGATCTGTTCTTTTGGGGCCGGGTATTCGGTTGGATCGGTGATCGTGAAGCGTCACGCCTGATCAGCATTCCGCAAAGCGCGGACGGCCTAGAAATCGGCCGCCAACTGAAAAACCTGAAACGCGGCCCCTTCCCCACCATCAATCCGTTTGAGATAGGCGGGGGTTTCACCCTTTGCCAATTGGGATTGCAGCCCGCGCCCCTGAGACGCCCAGTCCCAGAATTCAGTACGGGGCGCAGCGGTGCAAAGCAGCACATAGCTTACACCCAGCGCAGCAAGACGCGGACCGGCCTGGGACGCATCCATACGCAAAACCGCAATCTGCGCCTGAATTCCGGCCCGGTTGCGGTGATAATTGCCCGCCAGAACCGAATGATCGGTATAGCGCAGCACCTCTGCCGCATAATCAAAATCGACCAGAACCATGCCGGTTGGCAGGTTTTTCAGGGCCGCGTAAGCCTCGGGCGCCTTACAGGCGGCGCCGTCGTTTTGCGAATCCTGCGCGACCTCGGCGGCGGGTGCCGCAAGGGAGGGGCGCGCAAATCGTCCCAGCTGTTTTTCCACGCTGATGCCGATCTTTGGCGAGACGCAGACAACAAAGCCTACCATAGCCAAGCCGGAAAGCGTGCGACCATGGGTTCTGTAACTGATGTAAAGGGCGCGCAGCATTTGAGCCTGAACAGCCACAAGGGACACGCCCAGAAACGTCATCATCCGGGACTGGTACAGAAACATGGAAAACCCGGTCACAATCAGCGCCAGAAACAGAAGATAGTCCATTTTGTCTTGTGACTGTCGGACAAAGAACAACGCTGCAACCGCTGTGATGACGGACATGGCGATCAGGGCCGCAGCCTCGCCCAAATGCAGTTCCAGCACAACGGTGATATTCTGCGCTTCGGCAACCTGGCTGAGCCAGAAGTCACGCATGTCCTGAGGCAGGTCCGCAATCGGGTTTTCAAGGCAGTAGGGCGCAAATGCGTAAGCGCAGCCAAGTGTTACAGCGCCTGTCGCAAGACACGCGCCGAAGCGCCCCCAATAGGACCAGCCCGACCCGACCCAGGCTGCTGCACACAGGCACAGCGCTGCGATCCCCGCCGGCAGGGCCACACTGATCGTCAGGGCATCGCAGCTTGGGAACAGAAAGCCCTGACGCCCTGTTGTTGCAACGCTGACCAGAAACAGGATCAGCGCCAGCCCGGTTCCAAACACCATGGTGCGGCGGCGGGCGGCTGCGCCGGTCACGATCCAGTCAATCGTAAGGAACACCGCGATAATCGCGACCTGCACGATTGATTCGGTTCCGATGGACACCGAAAGGGCCAGACAGACACCCAGCCACCCCGCAGCAGAGGGTTTGGCCTTGCGCAGGACAAAGAACATGAGGGCCGCTGCAAACAGCAGAATCTGAACATTGTGGTGGTCAAACGAGAAATAGTCGAACTTCCGATAATGTTCGAGCGTCAGCACACCGACGACCAATGCCGAAATCGCGCCATTGCGCCCGCCCAAAGCGCCGCCAGTGACGGCAAAGGTCCACAGGGTCAGCCCCGCCAGCAGCACTGGCCAGATAAACGCGGTCACTTGCAAGGCGCTGTCAGGTGGCACGACCGTCGCGGACAACGCGTAGATCCCGGCGATCGGCGCGTCGACAAGCCGGGACCAGTGCATCAGCGTGCCGTCACCGGGCCCCAGCCGATGCTGATAGGCGTCAAACCAGCCCTGCCCCGCCAGCAGGTCCTGTACCATGACCCAGCGCATCGCGTCATCAGGGCCTTCCTGATAAGCGCCAAACAGCACCGTGGCCAGAAAAAGCGCATAGACGAACAGGAACGACCGCCAAACCATGCGGTCTGCGAGAACGCTGTAATGTCCCTGCATTTTCTGCATGGTTTACTGCCCTTGACGATCTTGCCTGCGCTGCAGCTTATCGGAAAGACGTGACTGAATTGAGGCACAGGGTCCGGTTGGTGATCATGCCGCAAAGCGCACGACATCTGCTGCAATCCGGGCAGGCGGAATTTGGCCGGTTACGGACCGCAGTCAAGACTAGCTGACGCTTTCTTCTTCCAGGTGCAGTTTCATTTCAATCAGGACCTGCTGAAGCAAACTAGTTTCTTTCAGCAGCCTTTTGGCTTCGTTCACCGTGATGATGCCATCTTCGATTGCGGCCTGATATTCCGTCATCAGCATTGCAAATCGCTGGCTGAGCGCGATGACATCCGAATTCACACCGCCTGTGCGTGATTCCTCGGTGTTGCGTTCGCTGTAGGACAGGGTGATGTTTTTCAGATCCGCCAGCGCGGATGTCACATGCGGATAAGTTGCTGCGTTTTCAAGCCGGGCCACCGCATCCACGGGCATGAACCTGTCCGCGTGTTCTGCGTTGTCCGAGTAATACCGACCCAGAGTCGCCTTGGATTTTCCTGTAATTTCACAAGCAGCTTCTATTCCGACATCTTTGACCAGCGCTTCTGTGTGTTTCTTCAGATAGGCCCCGATATCTGCCATTGATTTACCTTTGTTACCTGCAAACGCCCACCCGATGTCCAAACCGGGGAAAGCGTCGGGAAATTTCCCATACCTGAGTCATAATTGAAATGTCATACATTGACTATCCCTCAGATAAGCGGGGGATTTTGTGAGTGAGTGGCGGCAGTTCAAGCCGGTAAAGAGTGATTGCAGGGCAGTATTGTTGGGCCTTGCTTTGTTTTGGCCACATGTTGGCCGACGGCGTCGCTGTTGCAGACGCGGGGGTTCCATCCCCTACGAGCCCAGCTCGGCCTCTGCACACGCAATGGCGACGTCGCTTCTTACATCCCTTTGCTCTCTTGTTCCTTTTCGTCAGGCGTTTTAGACCCGCGCCATGGCAAAGCTGTATTTCAACTATTCCACCATGAACGCGGGCAAGTCGACCGTGTTGCTACAGGCCTCGCACAACTATCGCGAGCGCGGAATGCAGACCTATCTGATGACCGCCGCCATTGACGGGCGGGCCGGTGCAGGGCGGATTGCATCGCGCATCGGCATATCGGAGCAGGCTGACACTTTCACACCCGAAGATGATGTCTTCGCCATGATCCGGTCCCGGCTGGACAAGGGTTTAGTGGCCTGCGTTTTCATCGACGAGGCACAGTTCCTGTCCGAGGCGCAGGTCTGGCAACTGGCCCGTGCGGTGGACGATCTGGATGTGCCGGTGCTGGCCTATGGTCTGCGCGTGGATTTTCAGGGCAAGCTGTTCCCCGGTTCCGCCACCCTGCTGGCCCTTGCCGACGAAATGCGCGAAGTGCGCACGATCTGTGAATGCGGCCGCAAGGCCACGATGGTGATTCGTCGCGACGAGACCGGCAAGGCCATCACTGAAGGGGCACAGGTACAGATCGGTGGCAACGAGACCTATGTCTCGCTCTGCCGCAAACACTGGCGTGAGGCGGTGGGCGACTAGACCGGGTTGGGCAGCGCCCTGCCCGCGACAAAGGCCGCCACGTTATCCAGCGCCATGTGCCCCATGCTGCTGCGCACCTCTTCGGTGGCGGTGCCCAGGTGGGGCAGCAGGGTTACGTTTTCCATATCGCACAGGGCTTGTGGTACTTTGGGTTCGAATTCGTAGACGTCAAGCCCCGCCCCCGCGATCTGACCGGTTTGCAGCGCCGTGATCAGCGCGACCTCGTCCACCACCTCGCCACGGGCGATGTTGACCAGAATAGCCGAGGGGTTCATCGCCTCAAGAATCTGCGCATTGATCAGGTGGCGGGTTTCCGCACCGCCGGGAACCGCAAGCACAAGGAAATCGACCGAAGCGGCGAGTGTTTCAAGGTCAGGTGTGAATTCCGCCGGGAAATCCAGTTGCTTGGCGCTGCGGGACTGATAGGCCACCTGCATGGCAAACCCGAAATGACAGCGGCGCGCGATGGCCTGCCCGATGCGGCCCATACCGACGATGCCCACGCGCTTGCCGGTCACGTGATGGCCCAGCATCTGCGTCGGGTGCCAGCCCTGCCACTGACCCGATCGCACCAGCCGTTCACCCTCACCGGCGCGCCGGGCTGTGGTCAGCAGCAGGGTCATGGCGATATCAGCCGTGGCATCGGTGACGGCGCCGGGGGTGTTGGTTACGTCAATCCCGGCCGCGCGTGCGGCATCCACGTCGATATGGTTGAAGCCAACACCGAAATTGGCCAGCAGCTTGCAGCGCGGCGGACCGGCATCCGCAAAGACCTGAGCCGAGAACTGATCGCCCAATGTCGGCACAACAACGTCGTATCCGGCCAGAGCGGCCAGCATCTCCTGCCGCGCCATGGGCAGGGTGTTTTCCCGGATGGTTACATCGAAATCGGCGCGGGCGCGCGATTCGACTGCCGGTGTCATCGGGCGCGTGATCAGCAGTTTCATCAGTGCATCCGCCCGCCGGTTGGTACCTTGCCGTCAGGGCCGATCAAAACGATCTCGCCGTTGTCATCGGGCAGACCCAGCACCAGAACCTCGGACATGAACTTGCCGATCTGGCGTGGAGGGAAGTTGACGACGGCCATGACCTGTTTGCCGACCAGAGTGGCCGGATCGTAATGCGCGGTGATCTGGGCCGAGGTCTTGCGCTCGCCAATCTCGTCCCCAAAGTCGATCCACATCTTGATCGCGGGTTTGCGGGCCTCGGGATAGGGTTCGGCGCGGATCACCTCGCCCACGCGAATATCGACCTTGAGAAAGTCGTCGAACGAAATTTCACTCACGCGAGAGCTCCTTGGATCGGTCGGTTGCGGCCTTGACGGCACGGTGCAGCAGGTCGGGAAAGCCGGTTTCCTGATGCATCAGCACCTCAAGCGCGGCCTGTGTGGTGCCGTTCGGAGAGGTCACGTTGATGCGCAGCTGCGCCGGGTCTTCGTCGGACGCCATGGCCAGCGCCCCGGCACCGGCCACTGTGGACTTGGCCAGTTTCATCGCAAGCTCGGCAGGCAGGCCATGCGCCGCGCCCGCAGCAGCCAGGGTTTCGATCAGATGGAACACGTAGGCCGGGCCGGACCCGCTGAGCCCGGTGACGGCGTCCATCTGTGCCTCATCCTCAAGGCGAACAGTCTGGCCCACTGCCGCCAGCAGGTTTTCGGCCTGCTCCATGTCGGTCTCGGAGGTGTGTGCGTTGCCGATCAGTGCCGTGATGCCCTGACGGATGGCGGCGGGCGTGTTGGGCATGGCGCGAATGATCGGGGTGTCACGGCCCAGAACGGATTCGAAGGCCGCAATCGAGGTGCCAGCCGCAACCGAAATAAACAGGCTGGACCCGCCGCCCAGCGCCTGAATGGCAGGCAGGGCTTCGCCCATCATCTGCGGTTTGACCGCAACCAGCACCACGGCGGGGGATTCAGGTAACGGTGCGTTGATATTGACGCCCCGCGCCTTCAGCCAATCTGACGGAAAGGGATCGATGACCCAAACGGAAGCTGGCGGAAGGCCGTGTTCCAGCCATCCCGCCAGCATTGCGGACCCCATCTTTCCGCACCCCAGAAGCACAAGCCCCTGTTCGGCCACTCGCGTCATGTCCATTTGCCCCTCCCGCTTTACATATCGGTTCGGGGCAAAGGTTTACGCGCGGCCGTAGGCCTCTGCAATGGCCACTTGCATGGCTTCTTCTGGCCCTCTGTTGCCCCAGGTCACCAATTGGATCGCGGGGTAGTACCGCTCGGCGCTCATGACGGCGGCATTGATCATCGTGTCGATCTGGTCAGCGCTGGCCGTTTGCCCGCCTGCAAGGACCAGACCATAGCGATAGACCATCAGCTTCTGGTTTGCCCAATAGGTAAACGCGCCTGCCCAGCACTGGTCGTTCATCTTGTTGAGCAGCTCATAGAGCTGCATTTCACGCTCGGCCGGTGGTTCCATTTCGAAGCTGCACACCATGCGTAGCGTTTCGTCATAGTTGGACCAGGCCAGCGTGATCGAATAGGTGCGCCACTGCCCTTCAACGGCCATGGCAATCTGATCGTCCCCAATGCGATCAAAATCCCAGTCGTGATGTTCGGCCAGATGCTCAACAATGTCGATCGGATGAATGTCTTCTTCGAGATACTGCTCGGAAAGGGCCATAATGCCACCTCACTAATCTCTAGCATTTCGGGGCTGGCAGCGCCCCAGTGCTAGTTGCCTGCTCTACAAACCGGGCTTCCCCCATGGGCCTGTACTAAATATGGTGCGATGTGGCGTAAGTTCTGGCAACCCTAATTATTGGGGATAACAGCAATAAGTTGTGGACAGAAGGCAACGGCGATCAAAATATTGGCGACAGAGTCAGCTTTGTCTTGAATAAATTCTGCGACACGTCAGAATACACAGCACCGCACAATCCGGGCTGGATTGCGCGGCGGAATGCTTTGTCCGAAAATTGTGAAAAAAGGGAACGCCGGGGCGTTATTTGTCCAGTTTCGCCTCGAGCGCGGCGATGCGGGCTTCGAGTGCCGCGTTTTCTTCGCGCGCCTTCTGAGCCATGGCGCGCACGGCGTCAAATTCTTCACGGGTGACGAAATCGCGGTCGGCCAGCCAGCGGTCGATCATCGACTTCATCGCGTTTTCAGCCTCTTCCCGCGCGCCCTGCGCCACGCCCATGGCGTTGGTCATCAGCTGGGACACGTCATCCAGGATTTTGTTGCGGGTTTGCATATCTGTTCTCCGATCTCGCGGTTTACCTGTATATGGGCAAAGAATGGCGCGGGCTCAAGGTTGACTTGACCTGCAAACCCCGGGCAATGAGACGCACATGCAGGCTGTTCTGAATTTCCCCGATCTGTCGCCCGAACTGTTCTCGATCCCGCTGTTCGGGATGGAGTTCGCGCTAAGGTGGTATGCGCTGGCCTATATCGCGGGCATCCTGATCGCGTGGCGGCTGGCTGTTGTGGCGTTGCGCCGCCCAGCGCTCTGGCCTGCGGATGGCCCGCCGATGAAGCCCGAGCAGCTGGAGGATCTGGTCACCTGGATCATTCTGGGTGTGATTCTGGGTGGGCGGCTGGGCTTTGTGCTGTTCTATCAACCGGCTTATTACCTGTCGCACCCGCTGGAGATCGTGAAGGTCTGGCAAGGCGGCATGGCCTTTCATGGCGGATTGCTGGGCGTGATCCTTGCGTCGTACCTGTTTGCACGACGGCACCGTATCCCTGCCCTGTCGCTGGGAGATCTGGTCGCCTACACCGTTCCGCCCGGATTGCTGCTGGGGCGGCTGGCCAATTTCGTCAATGCCGAGCTGTGGGGCCGCCCGAGTGAGCTGCCCTGGGCTGTCATCTTTCCCGGATTTGCGGCGCAGGATTGCCCCGGCGTGGTCGCAGGCACGTGTGCCCGGCACCCGTCGCAGCTGTACGAGGCCGCGCTGGAGGGGGTGTTGCTTGGGGCGGTATTGCTGTGGCTGGTCTATCGGCGCGGCGGTTTTCGCACACCGGGTCTTGCCATGGGGACGTTCCTTGCGGGCTACGGCGCGTCGCGCTTTATCGTCGAGTTCTTTCGCCAACCGGATGCGCAGTTCGTATCGCCCGGCAATCCGCTGGGGCTGGCCTGGCATGTGGGCGGGTACGGGCTGACCATGGGGCAGTTCCTGTCGCTGCCGATGATCGCGCTTGGATTGTGGTTTGCCCTGCGCGCGCGGCGGCAGGCAGTATGAGCCTGACCGATCATCTGGTCGCCCGCATCCGGCAGGATGGGCCGATGAGCGTGGCAGATTTCATGGGTGAATGCCTGCTGCATCCGACGCTGGGCTATTACACGACCCGTGATCCGCTGGGGGTTGCGGGGGATTTCACCACAGCGCCGGAAATCAGCCAGATGTTCGGGGAGCTGGTCGGGCTGTCTCTGGCGCAAAGCTGGATGGATCAGGGACGGCCCGCACCGTTTACCCTGTGTGAGCTGGGGCCGGGGCGTGGTACCCTGATGGCCGATATTCTGCGCGCCACACGGTCAGTACCCGGATTTCACGAGGCAGCGCAGGTTGTACTGGTTGAAGCATCGCCTGTATTGAAACAGGTGCAGGCTGCAACGCTGAAGGATTACGAGGCGGTCTGGATTGCAACGATCGCCGACCTGCCCGACCAGCCGCTGTTGCTGGTGGCCAACGAATTCTTTGATGCCCTGCCCATCCGCCAGTTTCAGCGTGACGGTACGGGCTGGCGCGAGCGTCTGGTGGGTGAGCGTGACGGCGGGTTGACGTTCGGACTGGGCGCAATCGGGCCGCAGGTGGCGTTGAATGACAGGCTGTCGGACACCAAGGACGGTGATCTGGTCGAACTGTGTGCTGCTGCGATTCCCGTTTTGACCGTGATCGCGGGGCGGGTCGCCAGTCATGGCGGCGCGGCATTGATTGTGGATTATGGCGACTGGCATTCGCTGGGCGATACCTTGCAGGCTCTGCAAAGCCACGAGCATGCCGATCCTCTGGCATCGCCCGGTCAGGCCGATTTGACCGCGCATGTGGATTTTGAGCCTTTGGCCGTTGCGACCCGCGCCTGTGGGTGCAGGCATACGCGCCTGACACCGCAGGGCGTCTTCCTTGAACGGCTGGGGATCACCGCCCGCGCGCAAGCCCTGTCCAAGGCGCTGAGCGGTTCCGAGCTGGATGCGCTGATTGCCGCGCATCGGCGGTTGACGCATCCTGATGAAATGGGAAATCTGTTCAAGGTGATGGGCCTTTTCCCGGCCTATGCCGCCCCACCACCAGGATTGGAACCATGACGCTGGAAATTCTGACCTCGGACCTGCTGTCGCCATTTCGCCATGGGTTCTTTACCCGTCGCGGCGGCGCGTCTTCAGGAATTTTCAGCGGGTTGAACTGTGGTCAGGGGTCCTCGGATCAAACCGAGATTGTCGCGCTGAACCGGCGGCGAGTGGCCGACGCGATGGAGGTTGAACCCGAGGCAATGGTCGCGGTGCATCAGGTTCATTCCCCAACGGTTCTGACAGTCAAAGCCCCGGTTGACGGTGAAAAGCCCAAAGCGGATGCCATTGTCACGGCAACACCCGGTCTGGCCCTGACGATCCTGACGGCCGATTGCCAGCCGGTTCTGTTCGCCGATCCCGACGCGCATGTGATCGGTGCGGCCCATGCCGGGTGGCGCGGCGCGCTGGACGGTGTTCTGGAGGCAACGCTGGACGCGATGGAGGCGCTGGGAGCCGACCGCAGCAATATCTGCGCCGTGATCGGACCCAGTATTTCCCAGCGCGCGTACGAGGTGGGGCCAGAGTTTCTGGACGCGTTCCTTGCGGATTCGCCGGACAACAGCCGCTTTTTTGCCAATGGTGAAAGTGACCGCCTGCAATTTGATCTGCCCGCCTTCGGGCTGCACCGGCTGCGGCAGGCGGGAATCGGACAGGCCGAGTGGACCCGGCACTGCACATATTCCGACCCCGACAGGTTCTATTCCTATCGCCGGTCAACACACGCGAACGAGGTTGATTACGGGCGGCTGATTTCTGTCATAAGATTGTGATCTTCGTCCAGATTTAGGTGCCCTGCCACTTTTCCGCCACATTTTTTGTGTTGATTGGGCATCAGAATCGTAACGAGTTTTTGCCAGTAATCAGATCGGTATCTGACGTTCGAAAATCGGGCGCTGGCGTGTTGAGTGGGAGGTCCGTCTGACTTCATTTTTCTGTCCGCAAATCATCCCGGATAAGCCTTATCCCTGCCGCAAACCCGCGTCACAAAAGGTTTACAGAGGATACGGGGAAATACACCCCGTTCAGAGCAGGACCAAAAAATGAAAACCAAATCACGCTTTCTGAAAGCCATGGTCGAGGCCACTCGGGACCAGAACCTGGAAATGCCGTGGAAGCGGGTAACAAGCAATTCTGTCAGGGTCGCCAGTCGCATCGCGGCACGACGCTGAGACAGAAAAACCCAGAGACCAAGCTGCCGGTCTTATTTGGGTCAACGCGTATCAGGTTTGCTCCGGCCTGATGTATCGCGCGTCACGAGCGAGGGGTTCGTGACTTTTTAGGAGTTGTGTGTGTGCGGGCAATTTCGCCCGTGAAGTACGAGTTTGTCTGGGGGGTCAATGTGTTGACCATTGGAAAGCGAGATTTAGTCGCGTTGCGGGACCGTACCGGTCGCCGCCCGAGGGTCACCCATTTGTTTCAAGACAAAGAACCAGTTCGCCGGGCGGGTCTGTACGGGGGTACGCCGCGCCTGCCCGAACATTTTGAGGGGACGGAATATTAATGACTATTCCTAATTCACTGGCCCGCGCGGCCAGAAATGCTATCGAAACGTCTGTTATGCTGCGGGACGCGCCGCGGCCGGTTTCCAAGCCAAAAGCCCAGCTGCGCCGCTATGAGGTCAGCAGCCTGTTGAAGAACGGAGATGTGGTTCAGACCCGCCATATCGCACCCGCCTTGCCAATGTTTGAAGACGCGTTTTGCGCCTTCACACGTGGATCTTTGGTAGAAACGGAACATGGACCGATGGCAATCGAGGATCTGATGCCGGGGGATACGGTCCTGACGCAGGATGGCGCATCGGAAACCGTGTTGTGGAAGGGATCTGTCACTCTGATCCCCGGACGCGTGGATTCGCGGGGCCGGACGCGGCCGCTGACGCGGATCATGGCGGATACGTTCGGGATGCAAAAGCCAATGTCGGGTGTCATTGCCGGCCCGGCGGCGCGAATCGTGGGAACACCCGCGCATTTGCGGCACCTGCATGGGGGGCAGCCGATTCTTACACCCGTGTCCGAATTTCAGGACGGAATGGGTGTCATTGAAACAATGCCGCCGACCCCCGTTGAACTGTTTCACATTTGCTTAAAACGCCATTCCGTTATTCGCGTAGATGGATTACAGTTCGAAACATATCATCCAGGTGTGAATGCGGTTCGCATGATCAGCCACTCGCTTCGGTCGATCTATCTGAACCTGTTCGCGCATATTGAGTCGCTGAACGATTTCGGCCCGCTGCTGATGCCGCGCGCCGGAGATGGTGAGATCGACGCGATGACGGCCTGAGCATGATTGTGATTACTGCATTATGGGGGGCATCATGCAGCTGGTAATAAGTTGGGTTCTATCCCTTGCGGTGGCAGCACTGTTGCCACCAATCACCGCGCAACCAAAACGTGTTGGCGTTACGCCGTCCGGTTCATACGTTCTTCCAGAACGTCGAACGGTACGCCTGGCTCGTCTTTTGCGCCGCGAATAACGAGCGATGTCTTGACGCTGGCCACGTTTGGCGTGGTCAGCAACTCGCCCGTCAGAAACTGCTGAAAGCTGCTCAGGTCAGGTGCGACGCATTTCAGGATGAAGTCCACTTCGCCGTTCAGCATGTGGCATTCGCGGACCAATGGCCACTCGCGGCAGCGGCCTTCGAATGCGCGCAGTTCGACTTCGGCCTGGCTGTCCAGACCGACCATGGCAAATACCTGGACCTCGAACCCCAACTCGCGTGAGTTGACCTCGGCGTGATAGCCGGTGATGAAGCCGGATTCTTCGAGTGTGCGCACCCGGCGCAGACAGGGCGGGGCCGAGATTCCGACCCGTTTTGCCAGCTCGACATTGGTCATACGACCGTCCGCCTGCAGTTCCGCCAGAATCTTGCGATCGATATCATCCAGCCGAGTCGTGACCATCAAATGCTCCTGATTTTTTCGGTTCTTATATCAGCACCCCACACGCGCGCAATAATGTTTCGCAGATGCGCAATTTTCTTTGTTTCCTTTTCGCCTTCTCCTGGTGAATCCGGGGCGCCCCTGCCCGAGAGGGCCTGAACAGTAAGGGGCTTTAAGCCGGGCCGGTCGATCGCTATATCGGGGCGACGGGCCGCGGGCCCAATTCAGGCAATTCGAGCGGGGGCACCATGGCCGACACACGACACACCAAGGTTCTGATCATCGGGTCGGGGCCCGCAGGATACACCGCAGGCGTATATGCAAGCCGCGCCATGCTGGAACCCATTCTGGTACAGGGAATCGAACCCGGTGGTCAGCTGACAACGACGACCGAGGTCGAAAACTGGCCCGGTGACACCGAGGTGCAGGGCCCGGACCTGATGGTACGGATGCAGGACCATGCCAAGGCCATGGGATGTGAGGTGATCGGCGATATCATCAGCGATCTGGACCTCAGCAAGCGCCCCTTCACCGCCAAGGGCGACAGCGGCACCACATACACGGCGGACGCCGTCATTCTGGCCACCGGCGCGCGTGCGAAATGGCTGGGTCTGCCGTCGGAAGAGAAGTTCAAGGGCTTTGGCGTCTCGGCTTGCGCCACCTGTGACGGGTTCTTCTATCGCGGGCAGGAAATCGTGGTGATTGGCGGCGGCAACACAGCCGTGGAAGAGGCCCTGTTCCTGACCAATTTCGCCAGCAAGGTGACCCTGATCCACCGCCGCGATGAGTTGCGGGCGGAAAGGATCCTTCAGGATCGCCTGTTGAAGAATGAAAAGATCGAACCGCTGTGGTTCCACCAACTGGAAGAAGTGATCGGCACCGATGCGCCTTTGGGTGTTGAAGGTGTTCGGGTCAAACATGTCAAAACCGGCGAGATCACCGAGATCCCGTGCAAGGGCGTCTTTGTCGCCATCGGCCACGCCCCTGCGAACGAGTTGGTCAAGGACACGCTGGAAACCCATATGGGTGGTTATGTCGTCACCAAACCGGGCAGCACCGAAACGTCGATTCCCGGCGTGTTCGCAGCAGGCGATCTGACCGACCATGTCTATCGTCAGGCGGTAACAAGCGCCGGAATGGGCTGTATGGCGGCACTGGAAGCCGAACGGTTCCTGGCCGAACAGGACTGATACATGCTTGAATTCTCTGGCCCTGTCTGGAGAATTCTGTTTGCGTCGCAGGCAGCGACCCCATTGCTGCCTGCCCGCGCACCCGAGGGGCGCTTTCACCATTCCGGACAGTTCGGGCTTTATGCCTCGCTCAGCGCCGAGGGCGCTTCGGTCGCCATCCGCCGCTACATCTCGGGTGATGATCCCGACCGGGTGGTTCAAAGGTTTCTGGTGGAAAACGCGCGATTGGTGGACTACCGCGGGCAGACGGCTGCATCGGTGATCTGGCAGGACATTCGCGCGACGGGGGCCCCTTCCCCGACATGGTCTTTTTCAGATAAAGCGCGGGCACTGGGGGCGGACGGCTTGATCTACAGCTCGCGCTCGCGCCCTGACCTCAGCCATCTGGTGCTGTTTTGTGCGGACAAGATATCAATTCAATCCCAACACCCCGCCACCCATTGGCAGGCCTAGATTTGCACCCGAAGCCTTGACCTGACCGCGAACGTCCTCGCAAAGTCCAACCACGGCGAACAGCGATACAGGTGGTATTCTTGAAGAGCGCTTTGTGGCGTGGCGGTTGGGCAACCCGGCTTCGGATCGGCAGCGGGTTGGTTCTGTTTGCTTTCGCTTTCTTCCATTTTATCAACATCGGGATGGGCCTGTTTCACACCGATTATCTGCACGGGATGCAGGACGGTCGAACAGCGGTGACGCGACACATCCTTTTGAGCGTGCTGCTTTATGCAGCGCTGTTCACCCATGCTGGTCTGGCGCTGGCCTCAATCGCACAGCGCCGGACCCTGCGCATGCCGTTCAGCACGGCGTTGCAGGTGGTTCTGGGTCTGCTGATACCATTGCAGCTGATCTCGCATGTCATCCAGACGCGGGTCGCGCACGAGATCTATGACGTCAATGACGAGATGGGGTATATCATCATCCTGATGTGGCCCAGCACCGTGATTTGGATGCAAAGCGCACTGTTGCTGATCGTCTGGGTGCATGGCTGCATCGGACTGCATATGTGGTTACGGCTGACAAAATGGTGGTCCAGCGCCGTACCCTATCTGATCGGTGTCGCCGTCTTCATCCCCATGTTCGCTTTGGCCGGTCTGCTAACCGAGGGTCGCCGCATCTGGTTGGATTTCGCGGATGAGTTTTTGCGGGAACAATATATCGAGCATTACAACTGGCCCTCGCCCGAGGCGTTTCAGACCATGTTCACCGTCAAGGATAATGCCCTTCTGGCGTTCTGGCTTGCCCTGGCGGCCACGGGTCTTGTGTATATCGGGCGCAAGCTGTGGCGGCGCAGGCATGCGGTGCGGGTGAGTTACAGCAGCGGACCCGAGGTGGATGCGGAAAAGGGCATGACCCTGCTTGAGATTTCGCAGGCACACGGTGTGCCCCATGCGGCCTTGTGCGGCGGGAAGGGCCGTTGCACCACCTGCCGCGTCATCGTTGAAGAGGGCTCCAGCGCCCTGCCCCCACCCGGCGATGTCGAGGCCCGCAGTCTGGCCGCTGTTGGCGCCTCGCCACAGACACGGCTGGCGTGCCAAATCCGCCCGACGGAACCGACCACCGTTTTCCGCGTTTTTCAACCGGATGGCGGGCGCATTCGCGGACATGCCAGTCAGGGGCAGGAACGAAAACTGGCCGTACTGTTTCTGGACATGCGCGGATTTACCGCCCGCACGACGGGTCAGCTGCCCTATGATATCGTGTTCCTGCTGAACCGGTTCTTCGACGCCGTCGTGCCTGCCATCACCAAGGACGGCGGTGTCGTGGACAAGTATATGGGCGACGGGTTGCTGGCGGTTTTCGAAAAACCCGATGCAGCCGCATCCGCCCGCGCCGGGTTGAAGGCTGCGATAGATATCAGCCATGCCCTCGACCGGTTCAACGAGCAGCTTGAGGCCGAAGGCAGCCCTGGCATTCGGATCGGAATGGGCCTGCACCTTGGGGATCTGGTGCTGGGTGAGATTGGCGCGCAGGGACATGCCGCGAGAACGATCATTGGCGACGCCGTCAATGTGGCCAGCCGACTGGAAAGCGAAACCAAGGCGTTGGGGGTCGAACTGCTGGTCTCGCAAGAAGTGTTGAAGGCCGCGGGCATGGACCTGCCGTCGGAGGGTATACGGTTGTTCCAATTGCGCGGCGTTGCCGATCCGATTCCCGCCCTGCCAGTCACCCGTGCGTCCGGGCTTACGCCGCACACGCAAAAACAGGAACAGTCATACTTTGCATGATCGGATTATCTACGCCCCAAGGAACCAGATCGTCATTTTAGTTTCGGAGTTGGAAATTTCTTCCAATCCGCGAGAAATCAGCGCATATCGTCCTTTGTTTCATTGACGCCAGTGGACTTCGCCCAACAGTCGGTGCAAATGCCCCGAAAATGCCCTTGAATCACTGGCAACACAACACTGCGATAAGAGTATTCAGATGACGATGTTAAGCAATCTGGCCCCCATTCCCGAACTTTACGTGTCGTATGACTCGGCCCAGAAACTGAAGGTCGAAGCCGCCGACCTGACCAGTTGGGATCTGAGCCCGCGCCAGATCTGCGATCTGGAGCTGCTGATGAACGGCGGTTTCAACCCGCTCAAAGGTTTCCTGAGCGAGGCCGATTACGACAATGTCGTCGAAAACATGCGTCTGGCTGATGGCACGCTATGGCCGATGCCCATAACGCTGGACGTCAGCGAAGACTTTGCGGACAAGATCGAACTGGGTCAGGATATCGCGCTGCGCGATCAGGAAGGCGTGATTCTGGGCACCATGACGGTGACTGACCGCTGGACACCGAACAAAGCCCGCGAGGCCGAGAAGGTTTTTGGTGCCGATGACGATGCCCACCCGGCTGTGAACTATCTGCACAATGTGGCGGGCAAGGTCTATCTGGGTGGCCCTGTCGTGGGCATCCAGCAGCCTGTTCACTATGACTTCCGCGGTCGCCGCGACACGCCGAACGAGCTGCGCGCCTATTTCCGCAAGCTGGGCTGGCGCCGGATCGTGGCCTTCCAGACCCGCAACCCCCTGCACCGTGCGCATCAGGAACTGACTTTCCGCGCCGCCAAGGAAGCGCAGGCCAACCTGCTGATCCACCCGGTCGTGGGCATGACCAAGCCGGGCGACGTAGACCACTTTACCCGCGTGCGCTGCTATGAGGCGGTGCTGGACAAGTATCCCGCATCCACCACCTCGATGAGCCTGCTGAATCTGGCCATGCGTATGGCTGGCCCGCGCGAGGCGGTCTGGCACGGGCTGATCCGTGCCAACCATGGCTGCACTCATTTCATCGTTGGCCGCGATCACGCGGGCCCGGGCAAGAACTCGGCCGGTGAAGATTTCTATGGCCCCTATGACGCGCAGGACCTGTTCCGCCAGTTCCAGGACGAGATCGGCGTCGAGATGGTCGATTTCAAACACATGGTCTATGTGCAGGAACGCGCGCAATACGAGCCGAATGACGAGATTCTGGACAAGGACAATGTCACGATCCTGAACATCTCGGGCACCGAGCTGCGCCGCCGTCTGGCCGAGGGTCTGGAAATCCCCGAATGGTTCAGCTTTCCCGAAGTTGTGGCCGAGCTGCGCAAGACCAAGCCGCCACGCAGCCAGCAGGGCTTTACTGTGTTCTTCACCGGCTTCTCGGGCTCAGGCAAGTCCACCATCGCCAACGCGCTTATGGTCAAGCTGATGGAGATGGGGGGCCGTCCGGTCACGTTGCTGGATGGCGATATCGTGCGGAAAAACCTGTCATCCGAACTGGGTTTCTCGAAAGAGCATCGCGACCTGAACATCCGACGGATCGGCTATGTGGCATCCGAGATCACCAAGAACGGTGGCATCGCCATCTGCGCGCCGATCGCACCTTATGCCACCACGCGCCGCGCGGTGCGCGAAGAGATCGAGCAGTTCGGTGCCTTCTGCGAAGTGCATGTCGCGACCACCATCGAAGAGTGTGAGCGGCGCGACCGCAAGGGTCTGTACAAGCTGGCCCGCGAAGGCAAGATCAAGGAATTCACCGGCATCTCGGACCCGTATGACGTGCCTCAGAACCCTGAATTGCGTGTCGAGACCGAGAATGTCGAGGTCGACAACTGCGCCCATCAGGTGCTGCTGAAGCTGGAAAGCATGGGTCTGATCGCAGCAGGCTGAACCAGATGAATGAAACACAGCGGCCTCCGGTTTTCGGGGGCCGTTTTTGTTTTGATAGTCTGAGGCGTTCCGGGCAGTCCCCGGGGTCGGGAACGGTTCGGCTACTGAGTGGCTTGTGGCAGATCAACCTGCCCGCGCATCAGGATATGCCCCTGACCGGCCACCTTGATTCCCGTCATCGCGTCGCTGGGGCCAACGCGCGTGACAACAGCCTGACCGGGGCGGCCCATATCGTGACCCTGTTCCGCAACGAAACTGTCCTTGGTCATCAGCCCGTATTTCCACAGATAGGCTGCCATGGCCCCGGTGGCAGACCCGGTAAACGGATCCTCGGGCGGGCTGGGCGGAGCCATTAGCAGGCGCGAGAAGGTATCACCCGCGTCGGTAGCCCCTTGGAGTGTCACGAGAAAAGGCTCGGCCATGTCCGAGCCGGAATACCCTGCCGTTGCAGCCACTTTCCGCAGCGCGTCCTCGGACAGGCGGGCCGCGCGCAACGCGTCATGATCGCGCAGAACGGTGATACAGAAGGGCAAACCGGTTGAGACCATCCGGGGTGGCGAGATGATGGCTTCTTGCGGCAGGCTGATCGCCTTTGCCACCAGATCCGAAGGCACATGCGCACCAAATTGCGGGGCGACCTGCGTCATTTCAATCTGTTCGCCCTGGAATCCGATCGAAACGATGCCAGCGCCGGTTTCCAGCGTCAGGTTATCGCCGGGGATCATGCCGCGCGACCACATCGCCGCTACGGTGGCAATCGTCGGATGACCGGCAAAGGGAATTTCACGGCTGGCCAGAAAATAACGGACGCGGATGTCGGCCACGTCGGACGGGCCGGTGAATGTGCATTCGACCAGAGAGGTTTCGCGCACATAGGCCATGCAGAGCTCGGCAGAGAGCCCCGCGCCGCCATGGACCACGGCACAACCGTTGCCGCCAAATGCACGATTGGTGAAGGCGTCTACCCAGTCGAATTCAAACCAGCTCATGCAGTCGGCTCCGTTACAGGTTAATAGCGGCAGTTTCGCCGATGCGCGTGTGCTGCGGGGAACGTTTCAACCCAGCCGGGCAAAGGGGCCGTTCAGTGAACGGCCACAGGTGACAGGTCGTGCTGACGGGCCAGAACGAAGGCCAGCTTGCGGTCGGCCACAAGCGCCAGTTGCTGCCCATCGGAATCGTGCACGGCGTAAAGGTGATCCAGATCACCTGCCTGATCGCGCAGATCACGCGGCAGATCGGCAACGTCCACTGTTTTCACATAGACGATACGATCGCCTACGGTGTTGATTTCAATCGGTGTGTTCATTGCTCTTACCCCTTCCGTATGTTGATTGTCTGAACCACGGTTTCCGGCATAGCGCGGGTCAGATCTACGTGCAGCAGACCGTTTTCCATGATCGCCTCGCCCACCTCGACCCCGTCGGCCAGCACGAACATGCGCTGAAACTGACGCGCCGCGATGCCACGGTGCAGGAAGATGCGCCCCTCGCTGTCGTCGCGCTGACGGCCCCGGATCACCAGTTGGCGATCCTCGATTGTGATGGACAGATCCTCTTCGGCAAACCCGGCCACCGCAAGGGTGATGCGGTAGGAAAAGTCCGAGGTCTGTTCGATGTTATAGGGCGGGTACCCTTCATTACCGGCCTTTGCAGACCGTTCCAGAAGGCGTTCCAGCTGCTCGAACCCCAAAAGATGCGGGTATGAGCCAAGAGTAAGTTTCGACACGTATTTTCGTCCTTTATTGTCAAAGCGACGTGGTGCGCGGTCCCGTTCCGGCAACCGCTTGTTATAGAATATGGGAAGAAACCAGGATGTCCACAAGGTCTGGCGCGATAACGTCTGACACACTATCTTGTTGGGCAAGCACCACAACAAGCCCGAGTCGCCAATGAACGCGCCCACCGACCTTTCGATGAAAACCGATGAAGTTCTGCGGGTTGAATTGGAGGTTTTCCGCCGCCAGCACCGCGACCTTGATGAGGCGATCGAGGCGCTGCACGAAAAAGGAACGGCTGATCAGTTGACCCTTAGGCGCCTGAAAAAGGAAAAACTGCGCCTGAAAGACTTCATCCGCCTGATAGAAGACCGCCTGACCCCCGATATCATTGCCTGAACGCCCTGTACCGCATTGCCACAAAAGCGGATTTGGCTATAGTGCGCGCTCTTTCTGAGCGCGGGGACATAAGCGGATGAGCGATGTGACAGTGGGGATCATCATGGGCAGCCAGTCGGACTGGCCCACGATGAAGGAAGCCGCAGATATTCTGGATGAACTGGGCATCGCTTATGAGGCGCGTATCGTTTCGGCCCATCGCACCCCGGACCGGTTGTGGGACTATGGCAAGACCGCCGTATCGCGAGGGTTGCAGGTGATCATCGCGGGCGCAGGCGGAGCGGCACATCTGCCGGGCATGATGGCCTCGAAAACACGCGTACCGGTGATTGGCGTGCCTGTGCAGACGCGGGCCCTGTCGGGGGTGGATTCGCTGTATTCCATTGTGCAGATGCCCAAGGGCTTTCCCGTGGCGACTATGGCAATCGGGTCCGCTGGCGGGGCCAATGCGGGCCTGATGGCCGCGGGCATTCTGGCCTTGCAGGATGAGGCCCTGGCCGCGCGGCTGGATGCCTGGCGCGAGGCCTTGTCCGCCTCGATCCCCGAGGAACCGCAGGGATGAGCCGGATCGGGTTTATCGGTACCGGGCATATCGCCGCGCCGATTGCGCGGCTGATGGCCGCCAAAGGGCATGAGATCAGCGTGACAGAACGCAACGCCGAGGTCTCGGCCGCCCTGAAGGCCGAACTGGGCGTTGCCGTTTCGCCACCGCAGGCGGTGATTGACGCCTCGGACATCGTGTTTCTGTGTCTGCGCCCGCATATCGCGGCCGAGGTTCTGGCCCCCCTGACCTTTCGCGCCGATCAGAAGGTCGTGTCGGTTATGGCGGCCGTTTCCGCCGAGGATCTGGCCAAGCTTTGCGCCCCAGCCTCGGATTTCGTGCAGACCATCCCGCTGGGGTTCTTGCAATCCGGTGGCTGCCCGATGGCGGCGTTCGGCAATGACCGCTTGCTGGCCGAGCTGTTTGAGCCGGATAACCCAGTGGTCAAGGTTGCGGATGAGATGGCGCTGAACGCGCATTTTGCCATTTGTGCCATGGTTCCCGGCATTCTGGATCTGATGGCCACCGGAGCCGAATGGCTGGGTGACGTGACCGGCGATGCGGACGGGGCCGAGTTCTATACCACGCAGTTGATGGCGGGTTTTCTCGCCGCGATGGAGAAAGGCACAGCCGGGCGGTTGGCACAGGAGCGCGACGCTTTGGCGACGGAAGGTACTTTGAGCCTGCAGATGACGGGCACCCTGATCGAACAAGGTGCGCATGAGGCGCTTAGAGCGGCGCTTGGCGCAATTGGAAAACGTTTGGAGAATTGACGATGGCGGAGATGCTCGCCCAAGGTGCGGTGATCGGGATTCTGGGCGGTGGCCAGCTGGGCCGGATGCTGTCGGTGGCGGCCTCTCGGCTGGGGTTTGTCAGCCATATCTACGAGCCGGGCGCAAACCCGCCTGCCGGGCAGGTGGCGGATCGGGTAACGACAGCGGCCTATGACGATGTCGACGCCCTGACGGCTTTTGCCGATGCGGTGGACGTCATCACCTATGAGTTCGAAAACATCCCGACCGAGGCGCTGGATATTCTGGAAGCCCATCGCCCCATTCGTCCCGGGCGTGAGGCATTGAGGGTCAGTCAGGACCGCCTGTCCGAGAAGACGTTCCTGCAGGGGCTTGGCCTGAAAACGGCTCCGTTTGCGGATATCACCGATCTGGACAGCCTGACTGCGGCCATCGAAGAAATCGGCACGCCCGCGATCCTGAAGACCCGCCGCTTTGGTTATGATGGCAAAGGGCAGGCCAGATTGCGCAACCCCGGGGATGCCGAGGCCGCGCTGGCCGATATGGCTGGTGCGCCTGCTCTTCTGGAGGGGTTCGTTGATTTTTCGCACGAAGTTTCGATCATTGCTGCGCGCGGGCTGGACGGTCAGGTGGCCTGTTTCGACCCGGGTGAGAATGTGCATCGCGATGGCATCCTGCACACCACCACCATCCCTGCCCGACTGTCCCCCGCCCAGCGCACCGATGCCATCCTGCTGGCGGCCAATATCCTGAACGCTCTGGAATATGTTGGTGTCATGGGGGTTGAGCTGTTCGTGACACCCGGCGGACTGATCGTGAACGAGATCGCGCCGCGCGTGCATAACTCGGGCCACTGGACGCAGAACGGCTGCGCCGTGGATCAGTTCGAACAGCACATCCGCGCGGTGGCGGGTTGGCCGTTGGGCGACGGGCAGCGCCACTCGGATGTGGTGATGGAGAACCTGATCGGCGACGATATGGACCGCGTGCCTGAGCTGGCGCGCGAACGGGACATCGCGCTGCATCTTTACGGCAAGGCCGAGGTCAAGGCCGGTCGCAAGATGGGACATTTCAACCGGATCAAGCGGTAGAATATCGCGCTACGGCGCGATGCCTTCGGCGAGAGTATTTGGAAAAAGGTGAAGCTGGCCTGGTTTTAACCCACAAAGCGGGTTGCGATATCCCCAGACATATAGCTGACGCGCCCGCCCGCCAATGTCGCGGCGACGCGGTGAGTGGTTGCATCAAGGATAACCAGATCGGCGCGTTTGCCCGCGGCAAGCGTGCCCCGGTCCGGCAAGTCCAGCACCCGCGCGGGGCCGGACGAGATCAGCGCCCAGGCACCGGCCAGATCCAGCAGCCCGGTTTTGGCCAGCATCAGCGCCGCGCGGCGTGGACTGGGATAATGGTAATCCGAGGCCAGCGCATCACAGAGCCCCATCGCAATCAGCTCTACCGCGCTGGCGTTACCCTTATGCGAGCCACCGCGGACCACATTGGGCGAACCGAGAATAACATGATCCCCGGCAGCGCGCGCCGCCTCGGCGGCTTCAAGTGTTTCAGGGAATTCGGCAATGCGCACCCCTTGGCCGCGCCACCAGGCGCGCGCCTCGGCAGTTGCGTCATCGTGGCTGCCCAGACGCACGCCCATGTCCGCAAGGTCCGAACAGAGCGCTTCTAGCGCGGCCGGAACCTCAGCCTTGCGGGCGTGCATGTCGAGCAGCATCGCAAAATGCGCCTCCGGGTTGCGCCCGGCCTTCAATGCCTGCCCGGTCAGGCGCGGTGGTTTCTTGCCCTGTGCCAAACGATCATGCGGCAGGTGATCATTGAAGACCACGTATGGCACCTGCCAGTCGGCGATGCGACGGGCCAGCCCGTCGTAATCCGCGAGCATATTGGTCTCGAACCGCAATTGCGGGATCAGATCGGTGACCGTGCTGCCCTTGACCGCTGCGATGGCCGCAAACACCTGCGCGGCAAAGTCCGGGCCGCGCACGCCGCCTTCCCAGCTGTAAAACTGCGCCAGAACGGCTGTGGTGATGCCGTTTGCCGCCAGTTCGGCCTCGACCGACAGAATGCCCTCATTCATCTGCTTCATCGCGCCGCGACGTGGGGCGATATGGCGTTCGAACCCATCGCCGTGCAAGTCGACAATGCCAGGAAGAACAAGATACCCGGTCAGGTCAATCCGCCGCCCGGTCTCGTCTTTCTGAATGACCCCATTTGCAATGGAAAGCTCCGCGCGTGACAGCCCTTCACCCGGCAACAGAACCTCTGCTCCGGTCAATGTCAGTTCCAATGCGGTCATTCTGATGGCTCCGCCCCCGGTTCTGAGCAGTTTTGCCCGATACAGATCTCGTCTATTACGTCCATCACACCGTCCAGCCAAGTGATCTGCGGATCAAACCGGCCAAACTCAATGAAGTGCAGCACCTGCGCCATGACCTGCGGGTTGTTCATCATGAAGGTGTGTGTCACCGGCAAGACAAGATGATCGGCCATGCCTTCGACTTTGGTGGACTCGACCGACACCTTGCCATCGTCAGGACCGTCGATCAGAGACGAAAACACAAGGTTCAGGGACTGGTCACCTGCGATGACACCCAGTTCGAAATCCACAGGCGGCAGGCGGCTGGGAATTCCATCCGGGCCTGTGCCCAGTTGCAGTCCGGCCGGGCCGTTCAGGTATCCGAACACCTCCCACGCGCTGAGTTCATCGACCAGCTGGCTACCCTGATTGGGTGGCCCCAGCATGACGACACGGCCCATGTTTTCAGGGCTGTGGTCCTGCAACCAGTATCGCAACAGGATGCCGCCCATGGAATGCGCGACAACATTGACGGTATCAGTGCCGCAGGCCGCAAACGCTTGCGGGATGGTTTGTTCGGCCAGTTCGGGGATACCGATCTCGGTCGATGGGTAACCGGGGCGCACGACGGAATAGCCATTCGCTTTGAACAGTTGCTCCATCACGCTGAACGACGCCTCAGTCCGGGCAAGACCGTGCAGCAGGACAACGCATTTCGCGTTGGCCACGGCGGGAAATAGGCAACAAAGCAGGGCGATCAGAATTCTCATACCCGCCAGATAAAGCCTGTGCGCCTGCGTTAAAAGCCCTTCCCGCGTTGACGTCGCAGGACAGCCAGCGCGATACCGCCCAAAACCAGTGCCGCACCAACAAGCAGCCGCACACCCGCGCTTTCCCCCAACAGCACCACGCCGCCCACAATTGCGATCACCGGCACGCTGAGCTGGACGACCGCCGCCGTTGAAGGTGCCAGCTGGGGCAGAACGCGATACCACAAGGCGTATCCCAGACCCGAGGTCACGCCACCAGACAAGGCCGCAAGGAGATAACCCAATCCGGTCATGTGCCACTCTGCCCCTGTGGCCATCAGGGCCAGCGCGGTCACCGGCAGCGCGACGATGAAATTCGCTGCCGTGCCTTGCAACGCATCAGGCTCGGACCGCCCGGCCAGTGAATAGGCTGCCCAGCCGATCCCGGCTGCAATCATCAAAACGGTTCCGGTCGGATCGACCCGCACTGTTCCCGTGGGCCACAGGACACAGGCCAGACCACCCAGTGCAATCGCTGCCCCGGCCAACTGTCGTCGGGTGGGTTTGACCCCGGCAAGGGCGGTGGCGGCGAACATGGTGATCTGCACAACGGCAAACAGGATAAGCGCGCCCAGCCCCGCATCCAACGTCAGATAGGCAATGGAAAACCCGATCATATACAGGGAAAGCGACCCGGCCCCGATAAACCGCCTGCGGTTGCGCAGGGGCAAATGTCCTCTGCGCAGCAGCACCAGTGCGGCCAGAACCAGCGCCCCCGCCAGAACCCGGACAATGGCAAACCCCGCGGGATCACTGGACCCGCTGTCGATAGCCAACCGGTTCAGAATGGAGTTCGCCGCAAAGGCGCACATGGTCAGGGCGGTCAGAAGGAACAGTCGCATTTCAACCACATACCGACTTGGCGGCGGGTTGGACACTCACAATTCGGGCACACGCGGCCCAGCCTTCACCTTTTCCAAAATACTCCCGCCGGAGGCATGGCCGCTTGCGGCCATCAGGAACGAAACGGGGCCGCCAAAAGGCGACCCCGTCCATGAGCACTTTGGTTTCCCCTCTCGACAGCTTGACCTTGCAGCCAAACGCCTGTCAGGGGTCGTCAGAATTCGCTTAGGCGAATTCGACGTGCTTACATCATGCCGCCCATGCCGCCCATGTCGGGCATGCCGCCACCAGCAGGCGCATCTTTTTGCGGCTTGTCTGCAACCATCGCTTCGGTGGTGACCAGCAGGCCGGCAACCGATGCCGCATCTTCCAGAGCGGTACGGACAACTTTGGCCGGGTCGATCACGCCGAACGAGAACATGTCGCCATATTCTTCGGTCTGAGCATTGAAGCCAAAGGCCGGATCCGAAGATTCGCGCACTTTGCCTGCAACAACCGCACCGTCAACGCCTGCGTTTTCGGCGATCTGGCGCAGCGGCGCTTCGATGGCCTTGCGCACGATGTTGATGCCTGCGTCCTGATCAGCGTTTGCGCCTTTCAGCGATTCCAGTGCTTTACCGGCCTGAACCAGAGCAACGCCACCGCCTACAACGACGCCTTCCTGAACGGCTGCGCGTGTTGCGTTCAGAGCATCGTCCACACGGTCCTTACGCTCTTTCACTTCAACTTCGGTCATGCCGCCGACGCGAATAACGGCAACACCGCCTGCCAGTTTGGCAACGCGTTCCTGCAGCTTCTCACGGTCGTAATCCGACGAGGTTTCTTCGATCTGGGTGCGGATCTGAGCAACACGTGCTTCGATCTCGGCTTTCTCGCCAGCACCGTCGACGATGGTGGTTTCGTCTTTGCTGATCTCGATCTTCTTGGCGGTGCCCAGCATGTCCATGGTGACATTCTCAAGCTTCATGCCCAGATCTTCGCTGATCACCTGACCACCGGTCAGGATTGCGATGTCTTGCAGCATGGCTTTGCGGCGGTCGCCGAAGCCCGGTGCCTTCACAGCAGCAATTTTCAGGCCGCCGCGCAGTTTGTTGACAACCAGAGTTGCCAGCGCTTCGCCTTCAACGTCTTCTGCAATGATCAGCAGCGGCTTTTGCGACTGGATCACCTGCTCGAGCAGCGGAACCATCGGCTGCAGCGAAGACAGTTTCTTTTCGTGCAGCAGGATCATGCAGTCGTCGAGCTCGGCCACCATCTTGTCTGCGTTGGTGACGAAGTAAGGCGACAGGTAGCCGCGGTCGAACTGCATACCTTCAACAACATCGGTCTCGGTTTCCAGACCTTTGTTTTCTTCGACGGTGATGACGCCTTCGTTGCCAACCTTCTGCATCGCGTCTGCGATCTGCTGGCCAATTTCAGCTTCGCCGTTGGCCGAGATGGTGCCAACCTGAGCAACTTCTGCCGAGTCCTTGACTTCACGCGAAGCAGCACGGATGCCTTCGACGACTTTGGCGGTTGCCAGGTCGATGCCGCGCTTCAGGTCCATCGGGTTCAGGCCCGCTGCAACCTGCTTCAGGCCTTCTTTTACGATGGCCTGCGCCAAAACGGTCGCGGTGGTGGTGCCGTCACCGGCTTCGTCATTGGTGCGGCTGGCGACTTCTTTCACCATCTGCGCGCCCATGTTTTCGAACTTGTCTTCCAGTTCGATTTCCTTAGCAACCGAAACACCGTCTTTGGTGATGCGCGGTGCGCCGAAGGATTTGTCCAGCACCACGTTGCGGCCTTTGGGGCCCAGGGTCACTTTGACAGCATCCGCCAGAATGTTGACGCCTTTCAGCATCTTGTTGCGGGCATCGGTGTCGAACTTGACGTCCTTTGCAGCCATGTCGTTTCTCCTTGAGAAAATGTGTTGAGTGGAAGATCAGAGAAAGCGCGGGCTTACTCGATGATCCCCATGATGTCGCTTTCTTTCATCATCAGCAGCTCTTCGCCGTCGACCTGGACCTCGGTGCCCGACCATTTGCCGAACAGGATCTTGTCGCCAGCCTTGACCGCCATTGCGATCAGCTCGCCGCTGTCCTTGCGCGCGCCTTCGCCGGTTGCGACGACTTGGCCTTCGCTGGGCTTTTCTTTTGCGCTGTCAGGAATGATCAGTCCGCCTGCGGTTTTTTCATCGCTTTCGGTACGGCGAACCAGCACACGGTCATGAAGCGGTTTCAATGCCATCTTTGCAGCTCCTTGGGCTCAAAGTTTTGTTTATCCTCCCCTCGCCGTTTGACGAGGCGTTAGCACTCGGTGTGTGTGAGTGATAACGACGCATAGCTAGGGAGTCTAAAACGCCGAGTCAACAAGGTGTTTGGGATTTTTTTGAGAACGGCCTAGTCGGACTGTTCCCAGCTGTAGGCCCAGTGTTTCAAGCCATCTGTTCCGTCAGACGTAAGAGCGTAGACACCTTTTTCAACCTTCTCGAACCACCCATAGTGATTTTCCCGCATCAATCGGGTGGCAACCGGGACACCCACCGATCTGGCGACTTCGGCCCCTTTGGCCGGGCCGTGTTCGGCCAGAAAGGCGGCGCATTTCAGCGCATCCTGACGGTAGGCCGTCACGATCCCATGGCGTGTTGCGCCCCCGGAATTGGGGTCGCCCTCCAGCCGATCGAACTCGCGCAGCAGCCGCGCTGCCCTGGCCTTGTCCTTGCGCGGCGCATAGGGGCCCGGATCGCATTGCACCTCGACCGTGCCATCTGCGCGTACGGTGATCAGACCCAGACCAAGCCTGCGGCACAGCGCCAGATTGTCCCTGAGCGCCCGCCGGGCCGTGCGCCCGGTGGGTTTACTGACCCCGATATAGACCTTATCCGTGAGTTTCAGGCGGGTAATCGCCTGATGGAACAGGGACAGCGTGAACCTGAGCTTGAGTTCGACAATCACAGGCGGCTCGTCTTCGCGCATGGCGACGATATCGGCTGCGCCCACTTCTCCTTTGACGGTGTATCCCTGACGCTCCAAAAGTGCCTTGATCGGGGGATAGAGGTCCTGCTCGCGGTTCATGGGCTTATGCTACGCAGATTGTTGAGGAATACCAGACGGGTTGCTTGAACATAGGTCGCAGGCATGGCTATGTCTGGAACACCTTGATGACACAACACCGGATGGGTTCATGCGCCTGCTGACGTTTCTTGCTTTTCTACTGGCCCCGATCACGGCTGCGGCTGCGTGCGATGGGCAGGACTTGCGCCCGCAGCTGTCAGATGACGCACGGGCCGAGTTGCAACGCGCCGTGGCGGACATCCCCTTTCCGGAGGGCAACCACTGGATTGCGCGCAAGGATGACACGGTTCTGCACATCATTGGCACCCTGCACACGTATGACGAACGCATGGAAAAGGTGGTTGAACGCCTGTCTCCGGACCTGAGCAAGGCTGACGCATTCTATTTCGAAGTCACCCAGACTGACATGGACGCTTTCGAAAAGAATCTGGCCAATAATCTCAGCGCCATAATGATCACATCCGGGCCGACCCTGATTGACCTGATGGGAGATGAAGACTGGGCCGCATTTTCGACCGCGTTGAACCAGCGCGGCATTCCCGGCTGGATGGCAGCCAAAATGCGACCGTGGTTCTTGACCATGATGCTGAGCATCCCGCCCTGCATGATGGAAGATCCGAACGGGACCTACGGTATGGACGCCCGCCTGAATGATCTGGCCGCAGAAAACGGCATTCCGCAATACTCGCTGGAACGTATCGACGACCTGATCGCCATGTTCGACAGCCACCCGCTGGAACAGCAGGTCGAGTCACTGGTGCGCCTGTCCGGGGCGATGATGGGAAGCAACGATCAACTGGCCACCATGGCCAATGGATATCTGGAAGAAAAGCACGCCGAGATCATACAATTTGCCCGCCTGCAGGGGTTCGAGGAATCCGGGCTGAGCCGGGACGTCTTCGATGAGGAATGGAACGGGTTCGAGCAGCAGATGCTGGTCCAGCGGAATGCCCTGTGGATGGAGCATATTCTGACCATCACGGATCAGACAGCGGTGATCGCGGTCGGCGCAGGTCATCTGAGTGACGATCACGGTTTGCTGAACCAGCTGGAGCAGGCCGGATATACGCTGACACGCGCCGCATTCTAGCCCGGTTCAGCGGTTTTCAGACCAAGCGTCGCAGACAGGCTGCTGTGGCGTGACAAGGACGTTTGTCCGCCCTATAAGGCGCGCAAATTTCCATTCCGCAGGACGCTGACATGACAACGCTCGTATTTGGTCACAAATCCCCCGACACCGATTCCACAGGCTCGCCGATCCTGTGGTCGTGGTACCTCAACGAAATCAAAGGCGTGCAGGCCGAGCCCGTGCTGTTGGGCGAGCCCAACACCGAAGCGGCGTTCATGCTGGACAACTGGGATTTGCCCAAGCCACGTATCCTGAACGATCTGGCCGCGGGCACTCCGGTGGTCATCGTCGACACCAACAACCCCGCCGAACTGCCCGCCAATGTAAATGACGCGGACATTCGCGCCGTCATCGACCATCACAAGCTGGTCGGTGGTCTGGAAACCAAAGGCCCGATCGACATCACCGTACGCCCGCTGGCCTGCACGGCCACCATCATGGTCGACCTGATGGGCGACGATGCGGCCAAGATGCCCGACGCCATCAAGGGCGCGGCACTAACCTGCATCCTGTCGGACACACTGGAATTCCGCTCGCCGACCACAACGCCCCATGACCGCGAGGTCGCTGAGCGGCTGGCGGCCGAGCTGGAGCTGGATATCTCTGCTTACGCGGCAGATATGTTTGCGGCGAAATCGGATGTCTCGTCCTTCTCGGATGCCGAACTGATCCGCATGGACAGCAAGGAATACGAGGTCGATGGCACCAAGTTCCGCGTCTCGGTTCTGGAAACCACTGCGCCGGGCGTCATTCTGGACCGCAAGGCAAGCCTGGCGGGTTCGATGGTGGATGTCGCCAAGGAAGACGGTGTCGATCAGGTGCTGCTGTTCGTCGTCGATATCCTGAACGAGGAAGCCACCCTGCTTGTGCCCAACGATCTGGTCAAAACCGTTGCCGAGAAAAGCTTTGGCGCATCCGTCGATGGCGACGCCGTGGTTCTGCCGGGCATCATGAGCCGTAAAAAGCAGATCATTCCGAACCTGAAGGTCTGAAGAAATAAGCGAGGTCCGTCGTTTTGAAAAAACGGGCCTCGCACCACAATTTTTACGCTAGCATTCAATCCTTGTTGCGCCTCTGATTGAATCCGACGAAGGTGCCCCCGCATACTACGAGAAGAACGGAGGCTACCCTTGATCAACAAAGTAACGCTTTTCAGTTTTTTCGCACTTTCTCTCACAGCGTGCTCACCATCCTGGGAGACTACAAATCTCGACAGTGCGTCTAAGAAGCAGAAGGTGAACCAAGTTGCTGCTAGCGAGATAGAATTGAGCAGCGCGGCCTTTGACCCCGCCACCCATATTAAATTGGGTGATCTGGAGGTTACAATCAGCAAAACTACGGTTTTCAATGCTGACCCCACAGTAGAGCAAGTCGAAAGGAAGCTTCGCGAAGATGCCGCAAAACTAGGCGCGACCGCAGTTGTCGCTGCCAAGATTTCAGCGGTGCAACCCACACCATTGAGTTGGGGCGCGCGAACAGGATCCGGGATTGCCGTGAAACCCAAGTAAAACCACGCTAGGAAAACTGGCTGGCCACCGATCGATTGGTGGCCAATCCCTTGCCAATCGGTCATAAGGCTCGTGCAGTTTCAGCTTGAGGCCACATATGACCCAGATCGTTCACGCGCTTTCCGAAATCTCTGCCCGCTACAAAGCGTTGTTTGTCGATCTTTGGGGGTGCGTTCACAACGGGATCACGGCCTATCCCGAAGCTGTCGCAGCCCTTCAAGCCTATCGCGCGGACGGGGGGCTTGTCGTGCTGGTCACGAACTCGCCCAAACCCCGCGCGGGCGTGGCCGAGCAACTGGTGCAGTTCAATGTTCCCGCAGATGCCTATGACACCATTGCCACCAGCGGCGATTCCGCGCGGTCGGCGATGTTCCGTGGCGCTGTCGGGCACAAGGTTTACTTCATGGGAGAATGGCAGCGCGATGCGGGCTTTTTCGAGCCACTGAAACTGCTGCACCACCCGATCCATATCGAACGTGTCCCGCTAAGAGAGGCCGAAGGGATCGTCTGCTGTGGTCCCTTTGATCCGATGGCTGACCCGGACGTGAACCGCCCCGATTTCCTCTATGCCAAGCAGATGGGCATGAAGCTGCTGTGCGCGAACCCCGATATTGTTGTCGATCGCGGCGAAGTACGAGAATGGTGTGCCGGCGCTTTGGCCAAGCTCTATACCGAGATGGGAGGCGAGAGCTTGTATTTCGGCAAACCGCACCCGCCGATCTACGATCTGGCGCGCCGCAGGTTGCAGGAACTGGGACATGATATCCCCGACAGCGACATTCTGGTGATCGGCGACGGCCCCCATACGGACATTCTGGGGGGTATGGGTGAAGGCATTGATTCCCTGTTCATTTCGGGCGGGCTGGCGGCGGCCGATACAAAAACGTCGCACCATCCGGATCACGAATCCCTAACGGCTTATATCGAAAGGGAAAAGATCAACCCGACCTACACTATCGGTCGATTGAGATAGCAAGAAAAGACTTGATTTTCTGCAACTGCGAAGTAATAAAGTTGCCAACCTAGGCCGGATAGTGGTTTTTTCTTTCTCGGTCGATTTCGAGTGAGGGCAACATGTTGGACAATCTTCCACGCGGAACGATCTGTATCGAAGACATCGAAATGGGCATGTCCCGCCACCTGCGCAAAGTGGTGACGGACGAAGATATCGAGATGTTCGCGCAGGTCTCGACAGACCGGAACCCGGTGCATCTGGATGATGATTATGCCCGCGATACAATCTTCGAAGGGCGCATCGCACACGGAATGCTGACAGCTGGGCTGATCTCGGCCGTAATTGGCGAACAACTGCCGGGCCATGGCACGGTCTATATGGGGCAGTCATTGAAGTTCCTGGCCCCCGTGCGCCCCGGTGACATGGTTTACGCCGAGGTCAAAGTCATCGACATCGACTTTTCCAAGCGCCGCGTCAAACTGGATTGTCATTGCTCTGTCGAGGGTAAGAAGGTTCTGATCGGCGAAGCCATGGTATTGGCCCCGTCGCGCAAGTTCGACTGATCGGCGAACACATCCATGCAAAAGGCGCCCGACCGGCGCCTTTTTTTGTTTGAACGCTGTTTTTTGCCTGTGCCTTTCAGGACGGGCGGGCGCGTTTTCGCCCTTTCAACGCACCGGATTCCAGAATGATCTCTGACACCACGTGCTCGCGCCTGTAAGCCATCACATGAACACCGGACACCCCCGCGATATCGCGGATCTGCTGGATCAGTTCGATACAGATCTTCTTGCCCTCGTCAGCTGGCTTTTCGGCTTTCTCCATCCGCTCGATGACCTGATCGGGGATGTGAATGCCGGGAACATTGCTGCGCATCCAGCGTGCCGCACGCGCTGACGCGATGGGGCCGACGCCCGCGATGATGAACACTTTCTTGTCCAGTCCCGCATCGCGCACCCGCGCCATGAATTTTTCGAACAGCGGAATGTCGTAGATGTAATTGGTCTGAATATACTCGGCCCCGGCCTCAACCTTCTTTGCCAGACGGTCAGGTCGCCAGTCATAAGGCGGTATGCAGGGGTTTTCGGCAGCACCAAGGAACAGTTGCGGCGGGCGCGTGATCTTACGACCAGAAAGGAACATTCCCTGATCGCGCATCGTGCGGATCGTCCGCAGCAGGGTCAGGGAATCGAAATCGAAAACCGGTTTTGCCCCTGGCTGATCCCCGACGCCGACGCCGTCGCCGGTCAGGCACAGCACGTTACTGACGCCCAACGCCGCAGCCCCCAGAACATCGCCCTGAATGGCAATCCGGTTCCGGTCGCGGCAGGAAATCTGATAGACCGGAGAATAACCCGCGCGCGTCAGCAAGGCACAAATTCCAATCGAGGACATATGGCAGTTCGCGCCCGAAGCATCGGTTGCATTGATCGCGTCAGCCACTTCGCCAAGCGGTTGGGCCGCCTGAAAAACATCCTCGGGGTCGGCACTGTCGGGTGGGTTCAACTCGGCAGTCACTGCGAAACGGCCTGAACGGAGTACCTTTTCCAACCGGCTGTGCGACACATATCCTTGAGGAACCGGAACATAGCCAATCGGCTCCACCTCGTTGCGATGGGTATCACTCATTTCTTCAGTTCCCGGTTGATCGCGTTGGGTGGTTCGGCGGCCAGTGGTGCCGCAGAGGGTTCATTCTCGCGCGCTTCGGGGAATGCCTCGGCCAGCGCCAATCGGGCAGCATCCCGGGTCTCGCGTTCGTGCGCTGCAATCTCGCGACTGACCCGCAACCAGGATGACGAGCCTTTCAACGTGTGCTCCACCGGCGGAAGAACTTCTTTTATCTTGTCGGCTCCGTCCCGCATACGGCTGGCTCCGTTCCAGGCCAGGGCCCAGACGCATTTCATATCCGGCTTCACCTCACAGAACTCGCCGGGACGTACGCCGCCACATGGGCCATTGCGCAATTGCTTTGGGCAGTTCATCGGGCAGGACATTCCGGTGGATGACAACACGCATTGCCCGCACATCTTGCAATCGAACAACAGGGTTTTGACGCCCTTCTCGACCAGTGCAATGGGGCGTTCGACGCGGTTATATCCGATCTTTGCAAATAGCGGGTCCATCGCGACCATGCCGCGTTCGACACATTTATAGATCCACTCGAAAGTGCGGGCATGACGAATCGCGAACAGTCGCATTCGGTACATGGGTCTGCCTCCTGTGCTGGGTTCGTTCGAACCTGGCCGGGCTTTGATCCGGCTCGCTGTAAATCCAGAGAACCGGATTTTCAGTCTAAACCCGGAGTTTTTTTTGAATCAAGCGGTTGGAGACGCCTGGTCTGAAATACTTGGATTGGCCTCGTCCATTTCCCGGCCAACTGAAATGTTCAGAGCTCAATCACAGGATCACATTCTTGGAATTCAAACTGCCGCTTGAACAAATTGACTCGCGCCGCTACGCAATCGTCTATGCACATCATCCGGGATATCCAGTTCGTCCAGCCAGAAGATCGCGGCGCCAGCGTGGCAATCGGGAATTTCGACGGCGTTCATTTGGGGCATCAGTCGGTCATTGAACTGGCCCGAAAGGCTGCGCCGGAGGCGCCGCTGGGTGTGTTGACCTTCGAGCCGCATCCGCGGGAGTATTTTGCGCCGGACACGCCTCCGTTCCGCCTGATGCGGGGTAATGCGCGGGCGCACCGGCTGGAAAAGCTGGGCGTAGAGAAGCTGTATGAACTGCCGTTCAACGCGGCGCTGGCCGGTCTTTCGCCAATGGAGTTTGCGCGCAACGTGATCTGTGACGGGCTGGGCCTGTCGCATGTCGTCGTGGGTGCCGATTTCTGCTTTGGCAAGGGCCGCAGTGGCACAGCGCAGGATCTGGTGAAGTTCGGGCGGGACATGGGGTTCGACGTGACGATTGCGCCTTTGATGGAACGGTCGGAAAACGTGGTGTCCTCAACCGCCATTCGCACCGCGCTGAGCGACGGCCGACCACGTGACGCAGCCGCGATGCTGGGACACTGGCACCGGATCGAAGGCGAAGTGATCGGGGGCGAACAGCGCGGGCGCGAGTTGGGCTTTCCCACCGCGAACATGTCCATCGAAGGGCTGCACCCGCCAAAGTTCGGTGTCTACGCCGTATTGGTGGATGTGTTGGATGGGCCGCATAAAGGCAGCTATCACGGTGCGGCCTCGATCGGGGTGCGTCCGATGTTTAACGGTCAGGTGCCCAATATCGAGACCTTCCTGTTCGACTTTTCGGGCGATCTGTACGGGGCGACCCTATCGGTGGGTCTGATCGACTTTCTGCGCCCCGAGATGACATTTGACGGGCTGGAAAGTCTGATCACGCAGATGGATGCCGACTGCGAACAGGCCCGCGGTGTTCTGACCGCCCTATGAGTGTTGATCCGATTGAACGCACGGGCCTGCCTGCCCGGTTTTGGGAACGCAAACCCCTGCGCCAAATGAACCAGCGCGAGTGGGAGGCATTGTGTGATGGTTGCGGCAAATGCTGCCTGAACAAGCTGGAAGATGAAGACACGGGTGAAGTTGCCCTGACCTGCGTCGCGTGCCGCCTGTTGGATGATGAAAGCTGCCGCTGCGTGCAATACGACATCCGGCATCAATTCGTGCCGGAATGCATCGTCATGACCCCCGACAATATCGACGAACATGCCTATTGGTTGCCACAAACCTGTGCGTATCGGTTGTTGTGGGAAGGCAAACCGCTTTACGACTGGCACCCGTTGATATCTGGTACAGCGGACAGTGTGCACGCTGCCGGGGTCTCGGTTCAGGGGCGCACAGTGTCTGAATTCGAAACGCCCATGGAAGAGTGGGAAGATTACATAATCGAGGAGCCAAGCTGATGCATTTCGCGTCTGACAATTCCGGGCCGGTTCATCCGCAGGTCATGGCCAGGCTGGCCGAGGTCAATCAGGGCTATCAGATGGCCTATGGCGCGGATACGCTGATGAACGAGGTGCGCGACCGTATCCGCAGCATATTCGAGGCTCCGGGCGCTGCGGTCTATCTGGTGGCGACGGGGACAGCCGCGAATTCGCTGGCCCTTGCAACATTGTCAAAGCCCTGGGAAACGGTCTTCTGTTCCCCTGTTGCACATATCCACGAGGATGAATGCAACGCACCGGAGTTTTACAGCGGCGCCAAGCTGACCCTGGTTCCGGGCGGAGACAAGATGACCCCTGAGGCGCTGCGCGGGTCAATTCTGGGCGAAGAAACACGCGGCGTACATGGGCCGCAGCGCGGACCCGTGTCGATCACACAAGTAACCGAGCGCGGATCGGTTTATTCGCTTGCAGAGTTGCAGGCCCTGTGCGGGGTCGCCAAGACGTACGGTCTGCCTGTGCATCTGGACGGTGCGCGCTTTACCAACGCGTTGGTTGCGCTGAACTGTTCCCCGGCGGATATGACGTGGAAAGCAGGTGTGGATGCTGTCAGTTTTGGCGGCACCAAGAACGGTCTGATGGGTGTCGAGGCGGTGGTGTTCTTTGACGAAAGCAAAGCCTGGGAGTTTGAGCTGCGGCGCAAACGCGGGGCGCATCTGTTTTCCAAGCACCGCTATCTGTCCGCTCAGATGGCCGCCTATCTGGAAGACGACCTGTGGCTGAAGATGGCACGTCAGGCCAATGACAACTGCGCCCGCTTGGCCGAGGGTTTGCGCGCCAAGGGGGCGGCATTTTTGCACGAACCGCAGGCCAATATGATCTTTGCCTCATTCCCACGCGCGAAGCACAAGCAACTGCACGAGGCCGGCGCGGTTTATCACCTTTGGGGGGCAGAGCTGGACGGCGAGGATGAAAACGAAAACCTCGCGTGCAGGCTGGTTTGCGACTGGTCCATCGGAGCGGCGGAGGTCGATCAGTTTCTCAATCTGCTTTAACGCCTATCGGGGCGTTGGCCTGCCAGAACGCCCGCAGCAAAGCGCCGGTTTCATCAGGGTGTGAAATCGGCAGCATGTGCCCTGCGCCGTTGATGCGTTCATGGCGCGCATCAGACAGGCGCCGTTGCAGCCCTGCGCAAATCGCGTGGATCACCGGCGGCGTCTCAGACCCGCTCAGCAGCAGGGTCGGCATCGATGCACGCCGGAGCCGATCCGGGTCAAGCAAACCTGCCTGATCGTCATAGAGCACAGGCTGCACAGCCGGAACCGCGTCGATCCCACGCACCATATTTGCCCGCGTGCGTTCGGGCAGATCAGGCCATTTGGGGCTGATCTTCGTGCTCCACGCCCTGTTGAACAGGCGCGCGGCCAAAACCTTGTCACCAGACCCGAAGGCCGCGTTGACCGGCTCGGAGTCCCGTTCGTGCTGTTCGAACAACAGCGGCGCATCCTGTTTTGCAACTGCAAAAAACACGGGTTCGATCAGGATCAGGCTGCGCACGCGGTCGGGATGTTCGATCGCCAGCCTAAGCGCGATCATCGCCCCAAAGGAATGCCCGATTACATCCATGGGTTCGGTCAATTCAGCCAGGGCCGGTTTGGTCACTGCGTCAAAGAAATCACCCTGCCCGTCCCAATCCGGGCTGCGCCCATGCGACAGCATATCCGGGGCAATAAAGGACGCACAGCCATCCAGCGCACTGGCCAAACCGGACCAGGCACCGGAATGTGCGATCGTGCAATGGAGGGCGAGCAGTTTCCGCTCCCCCTCGCCCAAGTGCCTGACGAAAACCGATTGCATCGCGGCCCTGACCGTCACCCGTTCATCTCGGCCAGATGCTGGTCCAGATCATCCAGCCTGTCCTGACCCCAGAACCGCTGGTCGTCGGGTGTGATATAGAACGGTGCGCCGAAGACACCCCGGTCCACGGCTTCCTCGAGGTTGGCGGCATAGGTTTCTGCCCCAACCAGCAAGCCGCTGTCCGCCAGACCGGGATCAAACCCGGCTTGCGTCAGACATTCGCGGATGACATCGTCCTGTGCGATATCCTTTTCCTCGGCCCAGCAGGCGCGAAGGAAGGAATGACACAGCTTACCCACATCGCCCGAACCGTCCTTGATCGCGGCAATAACCGCATAAGATGACGGGGCCATGTTGGTCGGCCAGTGCGCCGGTTTCAGATTGAACTCCATCCCCAGATTCTTCGATTGGCGCAGCAACTCCTGTGCGCGGTATTCGATACGAGAGATATGCCGGTCTTTCGGAGGGGTTCCCCCGGTGCGCGCGAACAGGGCGATAATGTCCAGCGGTTTATAGTTGATCGTTGCGCCGTGTTTCGCCGCAATTTCTTCCAGCCGCATCCCCGCCAGATAGGAATAGGGTGAGAGTGTCGCAAAAAAGTAGTCAATCTGGGTCATGTGCACTTTCTCCGCTGCGTTACCTTTGCGGGACGGTAAGGCCATGCTAAGCGGTGTCAACATCACGATTCTGTCACATTGCCATTGCTGCCCGGGGACCTCAGCCGATGCCGACACTTCACGAACCCAAGCTTATCGCTGGGAACGCCAACCTTCCGCTTGCCCAAGCCATCGCACGCCGCATGAGCCTGTACCGAGGCGTTGATCAGGGTCTGGTCGATGCGCGTGTCGAGCGGTTCAACGACGGTGAGATCTTCGTCGAAGTGTTCGAGAATGTGCGCGGCGAGGATATGTTCATTATCCAGCCGACCTCGAACCCGGCCAATGACAACCTGATGGAACTGCTGATCATCGCAGATGCCCTGCGCCGGTCGTCCGCTCAGCGGATCACCGCCGTGATCCCGTATTTCGGGTACGCCCGTCAGGACCGTCGCACCAAGGCCCGTACGCCCATCAGCGCCAAGCTGGTGGCCAACATGCTGACCGGGGCCGGGATCGAGCGGATCCTGACAATGGACCTGCACGCGGCCCAGATTCAGGGCTTTTTCGACATGCCCGTGGACAACCTTTATGCCTCGCCCATCTTTGCGCTGGATGTGAAGCATCAGTTCAAG